>NZ_JBEPXO010000056.1:0-24817 GCF_041641895.1 Salinigranum sp.
TCATCGACGACTACGAGGTGTCGCCGAAGCGGTACGAGGAGGCGGACTTCAAGAAACTGCTGCTCATCCTCGGCATCCTCACCGTCCACTCGTTCCCCGAGGGGGTCGCTGTCGGCGTCGCGTTCGCGGACCTCGGTTTCTCCGGCCCCACCGTCTTCGGCTTCGTGGTCCCCGTGCTCGGAATCTTCATGACCATCGCTATCTCCATCCACAACGTCCCCGAGGGCCTCGCCATCTCCATCCCGCTACGGGCGATGGGCGTCTCCGAGTTCCGGATGGTCTGGTGGGCCGTCTTCTCGTCGCTCCCGCAACCGGTCGGCGCCGTCGTCGCGTTCTACTTCGTCCGTATCGCCCGCGAGTTCCTCCCGTTCGGCTTCGGCTTCGCCGCGGGAGCGATGATCTACCTCGTCCTCACCGAGTTCATCCCCGAGGCGCTCGAACTGGGCCGCGGACTCCCCGGCGGCGGCAAGCGAGAGCTCCTCGGTGGCCTCGCGGCGGGGTTCGCGGTGATGATTCCCCTGGCGTTCGTCTGACCGCCCGTCCGGACTCGGACCGGACTCGATTCAGTCGTCGGCCTCGACCGGTTCGGCCCGCGGCACCGTCACGTCGGTGAGGTTCGCCTCGATCTGGTCACGCCGGGACTCGAACTGCCCGGGCAGGACGAGCGTCTCGCCGAGGGCGTCGAGCGGTTCGTCGCTGTCGTAGCCCGGTCCGTTCGTGGCGAGTTCGAAGAGCACGCCGCCGAACTCGCGGAAGTACACCGAGCGGAACCAGTGGCGGTTGATCTGGCTGGTGGGGTTCAGCCCCTTCGCTCGAACCGCAGACCGCATCGCCTCCTGGTCGTCGTCGGTCGGGGTCTGGAAGGCGACGTGGTGGACCGTACCGTGCCCCTGTCGGCCACCCTGGATGGTCGGGAGGACGTCGACGTATCTCCCGACGGGACCGCTGGCGGCGAAGCGGGTCCGCTCGTCGCCCGGCGTGTCGCCCGGCGCCTGTTCGGTCCCGACTTCCTCGAACCCCATCGTCCGGAGGAGGTCCATCGTGGGTTCGGTGTCGGCCTCCCACAGCGTCACCGAGTGGAAGCCGCGGATGGCCACCGATTCGGGGACGAACGCGGTCCACGGCACCGTCGGGTCGTCTTCGGGTATCTCGACGGCGACCAGTTCGACCGGGAGGCCGTCGGGGTCACGGAACGGGAGGACCGTCTCGCCGAACCGCTCGACTCGCGCGTCGTAGTCGACGCCGTACTCGTCGAACCGCTCCTCCCAGTAGTCGAGGCTCCCCTCCGGGACGCGGAACGCCGTCCGGGAGACCTGCCCGGAGCCGACCTTCCCCTGCGGGAGGTCCTCCCACGGGAAGAACGTCATGCTCGTCCCGGGGGTCCCCGCCGCGTCGGCGAAGAAGAAGTGGTACGTCCCCGGGTCGTCCTGGTTGATAGAGCGCTTGACGAGTCGCAGTCCCAGCGTCTCGACCCAGAAGTCGAGGTTCCGCTGGGGGTCGCCCGCGATACAGGTGACGTGGTGGATGCCGGGTGTCGGCGTGGGTTCGGACATACGTTCCCGTACGCACTGGACGGACTTGAGTTCACGCTGACGCGTGTGTTACCGGGTCACGCCGGGGATATCGCACCTCTCTCCGACGGACGCAGCCGCGGCGGTGGTGTCGGGTCGGCGAAAGGTTGTCGTGTGTCGAGTTCGTATGTGTCTGTGTACCATGTGTCACCACTTCGACGCTCGACCGTGGGACGAACGGACCGTCGAGGAGGAAGAGACCGACGAGACACCGCGAGAGGACGCCGAGGCACCGATGTTCCTCGAGGAGGAACCGGCGACGGACGTCGACCTCCTGACCGACGGCGGCGACGAGGAGTGAGTCGGTGCTGGCGGGTCGCCTCCCCGGCGGTCCGGCTGTCGTCGGCCGAGGAGCGCCCAGTCGACGCCGTGACCCCGCGTCGCAGTCGCCCTTCGGTCTCGTCTTCTCGGGTGTGACCACACGCACGCCGCGCCGACGAAGAGACGGGACGTGGGGGACGGGAGTCTAGTGGGAGTGGCCCATCGCTTCGGCTAGCGAGACACCGAACCGGTCCTCGAAGATGCGTTCCATCTCCTCGTTCAGTTCGCCGAGGTCGGCAGGTACCTCGCCCTCGGCGTGGTGGACGACGACGTGAGCCTGCTGTGCGAACGCCTGGACGACGATGTCGCCGACGACGTCGGTCGGTTCCTCGCCCTGTTCGGCGAAGACGTCGACGAGACCGCTCGGCAGTTCGACCTCTTCGACGTCGCCGTCGGGTCCTTCGATGGTGTACGTCTCGGTTTCGACCATACCTCCCCTGGGTGGTCACCACTAAAGGGTCTATGGGATTCGGACACCGACCGACACAGTCGAGCGCGTGGGTGGTCCGGACGTCGTGGGTCTGCCCGCCGAGCGACCCGTGGACCGGTCACGACGAGCGTCGGGGACCGCACGACACACGGCGCGGCGTGGGCTCGTCCTCCCCACTCACAGCGACACTCACTCCGCACCGAGACCGACCCGGGCTCAGAAACGACGCAGCCAACCGCTCGCGAGCGGTCGGACCCGCGTTCAGTCGTCTGACTCGGCGGCCGCTGGTTCGGCCTGTCTGGCCGCCGTGCGGTCGAGTTCCTCGAGGTAGTCGTCGGCGTCGATGGCGGCCTTACTGCCCATCCCGCCCGCCGTGACCGCCTGCTGGTAGTGGTAGTCGACGACGTCGCCGGCACCGAACAGGCCCTCGACGTGTGTCGCGGTCTGCCCGCCGCCGCTGCCGCCTCTGGTCTCGAGGTAGCCCTCGTCGTCCATCCGGACGCCGGTGTCCTCGAGGTAGGCGGTGTTCGGGGTGTGACCGATGGCGTAGAACACCGCGCCCACGTCGAAGTCGAACTCCTCGACCTCGTCCGCCCGGTCGGAGTCGAGCATCTCCTTCGGGTGGCCCTCGGGGTGGCGCACGAGCGTGACGTGGTCGACGCCCTCCTCGGGGGTGCCGTGGAGTTCCGTCACCTCGGTGTTGCGCATGATCTCTATCTGTCCCTCGTCGACCTTCTCCATCGTCCGGTCGATCCAGTAGTCCTCCGCGCGGAACTCCTCGCGGCGGTGGACGAGGTAGACCGTCGAGGCGAACTTGGTGAGGAAGTTCGCCTCCTCCATCGCGGCGTCGCCCCCGCCGACGACCATGATCTTCTCGTCGCGGAAGAACGCGCCGTCGCACGTCGCACACGTCGAGAGCCCGTACCCCATCAGGTCGTCCTCACCGGGGATGCCCAGCGTTCGCGCCGAGGCCCCCGAGGCGGCGATGACGGCGTCGGCCGTGTAGACGTCGCCGTTCTTCAGTTCGACTCTGAAGGGACGAGACGAGTCGTCGAGCGAGGTGACGATACCGTGTTTCACCTCGGCGCCGAAGCGCTTCGCCTGCTCTTTCATGTTGTTCACCAGTTCGGGCCCGGAGATGCCCTCGGGGAAGCCGGGGTAGTTGTCCACCTCGGTGGTGAGCGTCAGCTGTCCACCCGGCTCGTCGCCCTCGAAGACGAGCGGCTCGTTGTTCGACCGCGCCGCGTAGATGGCCGCGGTGAGTCCTGCGATGCCCGACCCGGCGATGACGAGCCGACGATGCTCGACCACGTCGGTGTCCTGCGACGTCTCTGTCATGACCTCAGGTTACTCGTCGGCGGCTATTACGCTTGTGCTGTCGTGCGACAGTCGGCGTCCACTCGCCTCGTGGTCCCACGGACCGAGACACGAAGTGCCACCCGCTCGGCCACCGGTGCGGCGAAGCGCTCTTGCCCGCCGGCCGGGTGTCTCGCACATGGCCGACTTACAGGAGAAGACCGACCGCTACGAGCGGATGCTCGCCGACGCGCTCGCGGAGGCGACGGTGGCCGTGCCGGCCGAGACGCCGCTCGGTGCGGCGGCCGACGAGTGTGAGGAGATGGCCCGGTCGTATCTCGAGGACGGCCGACACTTCCGTGCGGACGACGACTGGGTGAACGCCCTCGCCTCCTTTTCGTACGGGTACGGCTGGCTCGACGCGGGCGTCCGGATGGGACTGTTCGCGGTCCCCGACGACTCGCACCTGTTCACGACGTGAGGGACCGAATCCGTCGCCCTGTCCCCGATTCCGACTGTCCTCTGTCGATGACCTTACGTATCGGGGGTGTGTCGGGTGGGGTGATGGAGGCGGTCCTCTGGTACGTGTTCACCGGGACGCGAGGTGGAAAGAACCGCCTCCGTATCCTCAGAGCGGTCGACGAGCGACCGCGGAACGCCAACCAACTGGCGGAGGCGCTCGACCTGGACTACAAGACCGTGCGGCACCACCTCGACGTCCTCACCGAGAACGACGTCGTCCAGAAGAGCGGTGACGGCTACGGCGCAGTGTACCTCCCCTCCGACCGCGCCCGCCACCACTGGGAGACAATCGAGCAGATCATGGAGCAGGTGACGTAACCGTGTTCGTACCCGTGTGTTCGTCCGCGTCGCGCCGTATCCCGACTATGGAGAGATTTGGGAAAGTGTATTTCCCTTCCCGATTGCTAGGAGGGACCAGATGAGTCTCTGGTTCGACGTGGCGCGGGTGGCGGCGGGCCTCAACATCCTGCTCCTGGCCGTGCTGTTGTTCGTCTGGGGACGGAACTACCTCGACCTCCGCTCGAAACACGCGCTCGGACTCATGGTGTTCGCCGTCCTCCTCCTCCTCGAGAACGCCGTCGCGCTCTACATCTACTCGCTCGACCCGACGCTCTCGGTCTGGTTCGCCTCCGCGGTCCCCCCCATCGCTTGGCGTGGCCTGATGTCGCTGCACGTCCTGGAGACGGTCGGCATCGGCTTCCTCGTCTGGATCACGATGGACTGAGCAGTGTGACTCGCGGGTCCTGTGAACGGACGCGTCCGGAGCAGTCGTCGGCCGTCGGTTCACCGACCGAACCGGGACACCACATCCGGCCGAGAGCTACGAACGTGGCCGTCACGCGCCCAATCCCTCGACACGACGACGAATTTGGACGTGAATCCGGTCTTTGTCAGGACAATAATTAATTACAGATACTCCTTCAGGACCGACGCAATCATGGTTGAATACTCAAGGAGAGACGCGCTGCGTATCGGCGGTGGAGCGGGACTGCTCCTGCTCGGTGGCACGGCGACGGTGAGTGCCGACGAGGACGACGGTGGCGGAGAGGCTGGCCTCCGGGTCGCCCACGGGTCGCCCGACGCACCTGCCGTCGACGTGCTCGTGGACGGCGGTGTGGCGGTCTCGGGACTGGAGTTCAGGAGCGTCACGGACTACCTCGAACTCGACGCGGGCGAGTACGAGATCGCCGTCAACGTCGCCGGCACGGAGACGACCGTCTTCGGACCGGTGGCGGTCGAACTTGAGGACGAGGACTACACTGCCGTCGCGCTCGGTGAGGTGTCGAGCGAAGACAGCGAGTTCACCGTCTCCATCTTCGACGACACGAACGGCGCGAACATCGGGGACGACGAGGCCCGGGTTCGGGCCATCCACGCCTCGCCCGACGCCCCCGCGGTCGACGTGACGGTGAACGACGGCGCACTCACGCTGTTCGACGGCTTCGCGTTCGGCGAGTCGAGTGGGTACGCGGTCGTGCCCGCCGACACCTACGTGGTCGAGGTCCGACCGGACACCGAGAACAACGATGGGCCGGTCGTTTCCGAGGCAGAGGTCACCCTCGAAGGCGGCAGCACCTACACCGTGTTCGCGTTCGGGTATCTCACGCCCGACGACGAACCCGCGGACGAGGCGTTCGCACTCGAACCGGTCCTGGACAAGAGCGCCCCACCACGGGGTGACGGCCGTGGACGCGGACGCGGTGACGACGAGGACGACGGAGACGACGACGAAGAGGGTCGCGGCCGTGGCCGTGGCCGCGGCGACGACTGACCGCGGACCCACACCTGATTCTTTCGGGCGCTACGGCAACCGGTACGTCGGCCCTTCCGGTGAGTCGCCGACTTCGACGCCCAGCGCCTCGAGTTCGTCGCGGAGGGCGTCCGCGCGGTCGTAGTCGCCCGCGGCGCGCTCCTCCTCTCGTACCTCTAGTACGAGTTCGACGAGGTCCCCCGCGAGTTCGACGTCGCCCCCGCCCGACGCCCCGAGTTCGAGGCCGAAGACGTCGCCGCCCAGGTCCTCGAACGTCTCGACGGCGGCTTTCAGCCCCCGGTAGTCGTACTCCTCGCGGGAGAGGTGGCTGTTCACCGCCTTCGACAGTTCGAGCAGCGCCGCCATCGCCTCGCGGACGTTGAAGTCGTCGTTCATCGCCGCGCGGAACTCCGTCCGCGCCTCGTCGACTGCGGCGCGGAGCGTCTCGTCGTCGGCCTTCGTCCGCGCGTCGACGGAGTCGCAGGCGGCGACGGCGTCCTCGTAGGTGCGTTCGAGGCGCTCCCAGCGCTCTTCGGCCTCGCGCATGGCCGCCTCCGAGAACGTCTGTTTCGTCCCGTACTGCGTCCCCAGGTAGAACGTGCGGAGGACGTTCACCCCCCAGCGGTCGAGCGCGTCGGCGACGTAGAAGTAGTTGCCGAGCGAGGACGACATCTTCTCGCCCTCGGTCTCCAGCAAGCCGGTGTGGAGCCAGTACTTCGCGAACTGCTTCCCGGTGGCCGCTTCGGACTGGGCGATTTCGTTCTCGTGGTGCGGGAAGACCAGGTCGTGGCCGCCGACGTGGATGTCGATGGTCTCGTCGAGGTGAGTCATCGACATCGCGGAGCACTCGATGTGCCAGCCGGGTCGTCCCTCACTCCACGGTGACTCCCACGTCTGCCCCCGTTCGCCGTCGAGGGGCGGGAGGTCCTCGCTGCGGTGTTCGGCCACCTCGTCGGGCGTGACGCCGCCGGCCTTCCAGAGCGCGAAGTCGGCCGGATGGCGCTTCTCCACTGTCTCCTCGACACCCTGTGCCTCCAGTTCCTCGACCCGCTGGTTCGAGAGCTTCCCGTAGTCGTCGAAGGTGGTGACGTCGAAGTACACCGACCCGTTGGCCTCGTAGGCGTACCCCTTCTCGACGAGCGTCTCGACGAGGTCGACGATTTCGGGGACGTGCTCGGAGACGCGGGGGTACACTGCCGCTCGCCGGAGGCCGAGGCCGCGCATGTCTTCGAGGACCGAGGCGGTGAAGCCTCGCGCCACGTCGGGTTCGGAGTCGCCGAGGTCGTCTTCCCCCACCCGTGCGACGATTTTCTCGTTGACGTCGGTGAAGTTCTCGACGTGTCGCACCGGGTATCCCTCGTGTTCGAGCCAGCGATGCATCACGTCCGCGTGGGTCCACACGCGGGCGTGACCGAGGTGGGCGTCGTCCGAGACCGTCAGCCCACAGACGTACAGGAGTACCTCGTCGCCGACTGGTTCGAACGGTTCCTGTTCCCCTGTGAGGGTGTTGGTCACGGACAGGTCGGACATCGTCGGAGAGTTGACGCGGGGCTTTTTTCAACTCGTCGGAACGCGTGTACTCCACAGGTACTGGTGAGGACGGGTTCGAGAGTCGTACGACGCGTGGGCGACGTCGAGCGTAGATGCGAGAGCAGTGAGCGGGGGACGACGTCGAGCGTAGATACGAGACGAGGGCCGCAATCCCGAGTGAGACGAAGACCAACGCGCGACACACGGGCGCGGTGTGGCCTCATCCTCCCCAGCCGACTCGCTCGTTTCACTCGCTCGCCCCTCGCGCGCGTCGCTCACTCACTTCGTTCGTTCACTCCCGCGCGCCGGCCGCCTCGGTGACTGGCATCGGCCGGCCCTGGTTCTGCTGGCTGTCGTCTCTCGCACGCGCTCGACCACCTGCCCGGCGCTGCTCTCACCGCGGTGGGCGTCACCGCGGAGACGGGACCACTCTGACCGTCCAGACTCAGATGCCGTCGGGTCTGTCGAGTTCGCCGCGGCGAATCTTGTCCTTCGTCTCCTCGTCGAGCATCTCCTTGACGAAGTCGGGCATCCCCCCCGGGAGACCGTCCGGGGTGTCGTACAGCGACGCCGACTCGGACGCCGCCCCGTCGGTGCCCGCGTCTGCGTCCACGGCGCCGGCGTCGTCGGGTGCGACGTCGACCCCGCCGTCGGAGCGTGGGTGGCCTCGCCCCCCGTCGGCGGCCGCGTCGCGCGTCCGGTTCAGCGAGTCGAGGTCGGCCTCCGTCCGGATGCTCTCGACCGCGTCGTCCATCTCGACGGCCTGCTCGGCCTGTTCGGCCACGCTGTCGTTCATCTCGTCGAGACGCGTCGAGATTTCCTCGGCCTGCTCCGCCGCGGTGTCGACGTACCGCGCGATTTCGGAGGACATCTCGGCCTGCTCCTCGGTCGCGCGGGCCACCTCCTCGATTCCGTCCGTGACCTCGGTCACCGAGGTGGTGATGTCGTCGAGACGCTCCGTGACCTCCTCGACGCGGCTGACGCCGGTGTCGATGTGTTCGTCGGCGTCTTCGAGGTTCACGGCGGTCCCCTCGATCTGTTCTGTCACCTCGCCGATCATCTCCTCGACGCGGGTGGCCTGCTCCTTCGACTCGTTCGCCAGCGCCTTCACCTCGTCGGCGACGACAGCGAAGCCCGACCCGGCGTCGCCGGCGCGGGCGGCCTCGATGCTCGCGTTGAGCGCCAGCAGGTTCGTCTGCTCGGCGATGCTGTTTATCATCTCGACGATGCCGTCGATTTCGTCGATGGTGTCGACGAGCGTGTCGACCTTGGTCGTGATCTCGTCGCGCGAGTGGGAGAGTTCGTCCATCGCGTCGATGGCTTCCTCGGCGAACGACCGGCCGTTCGCGGCCTGCTGCCGCGCGTCGTCCGTCTGTCTGGCCACCTCGTCGGCCGTCGCCGCGACCTCTTCGACCGTCGCGCTGAGCTGGGAGACCTCGCTGGCAATCTGGTCGGTGTTCGACGCCTGCTTCGCGGCGAGTTTCTCCACCTCGGCGATGCCCAGCGCCGTCTCGTTCGTCTCTGTCTGGAGGTTCTCGACGGTCCGGTCGACGCTCTCGCGCAGTTCGCGGGACTCCTCGATCTCCGCTTTCATCTCCTCGGCGAAGGAGTTGAGGTACGTGTCGTTGATGACCTGCATGTCGAGGTTCAGCCCGCGGACGACGGCCATCGCCTTCCCGAACGCCTCGTCGAACGCCGCGTCGACCTGCGCGGCCGCCTCCGGGTCGAGCCCCTCGGTCGCCGCCTCTGTCCCGGCCTCGTTCAGCGCGTCGAAGAGGATACCGGACGTGTTGGCGAACATGCCGCCGAAGAAGTGCAGCGGCATCTCGACGGTGTCGTGGAGGCGACCGACCCGCGTCCGTGCGGCGTAGTAGTCGAGGTCGTACGTCCCGCCGACGAACGACTTGAAGTAGCCGCCGACGACCCGGTCGAGGTACGACCGGTCGTCGAGCGCCGTCTTGTCGGAGCGGGCGATGACCTCCCGTGTCCGGTCGTACCCGTACAGGTAGTCGTTGAACCCGTCGACCAGAGCGTCGAGGTTCTCGTCGACGACAGGCGCCAGCGACGCCAGTCGTCGTTCGTCCGCGGCGTCGAAGCCGACGAACTCCTTCCGCCACTGGAGCTCCGCCTGGTCGATACCGAGTTCGTCGAGGAGCTCCCTGCCAGAGACGCCGAGGTTCCCGTCCCCGATCGCGGTCCGTGATGCCATAGGTTTCGGTGCGGTAGTCTGTGTATAAAGATGGGGTCCGCGGTATCAGTCTGGATAACTCTCGCCGCGGTCACTCCGCCGACGGGACGGACCCGAGGGCGTCCTCGACGATGCGGAGCGCCGTCGCCCCCTGCCGGCGCGGGACGACGACGACGAGGTCACCGGCGACGACGCCCGCCGCGTCGACGACGACGGACGCCGTCGCCAGCCGCCCGAGGACGTGTCCACACGCGGCCACGTCGACGCCACCGGACGCGCGGATGGCGGTCATCTCGCCGCCGCGGACCACGCGCTCCTCGCCGACGCTCACCACGACGTCCTCTGGTGAGACGGCCGTGTCGTCGTCGGCGAGGCCGACACCGCTCTGCATCCGAACCGGGACGTCCACCGCCCGCGTCGTCGCCGGGTCGAGTTCCGCCGCGAAGCGGCGGAGCGCCGTCGCCACCGCCTCTGGGTCGCCGTCGAGGCCGAGGTGGTCGGCGGCGGCACGGTAGTTGACGACGCCGGCGCGGAGGGCGTCGTACAGAAACGGTCGCTCGCGGACGGCCTCACGGGCCTCACTCGCCAGGGACATGGCCGGTGGTCGTCGTGGAGTGGCAAAAACCCGCCGGCGACGTCGCTTTCGGCCGTCGACCACGTCGAGCGCCGCGTCGGCCCGAGAATCGGGAACCGGCAGCCGGCAGCCGAAGTCCATAAGGACGCGCCGTCCTCCCCTCTACGTATGAGCGCGCTGGTCATCGTCGCACACGGGTCGCACCTGAACCCCGACTCCTCGACGCCCACGTACGACCACGCGGACACCATCCGCGCCGTGGGTGCGTTCGACGAGGTCAGAACCGGGTTCTGGAAGGAAGAGCCGTCCTTCCGGGAAGTCCTCCGGACCGCGGACGCCGACGAGGTGTACGTCGTCCCGCTGTTCGTCTCGGAGGGGTACTTCACCGAGCAGGTCATCCCGCGGGAACTGAGGTTAGAAGAGTGGGACCCCGACGCGTGGGACTCGGACGGGACGAGCGCCACGCACGTGACGCTCACGGCCGCGGACACGGGACAGACGGTCCACTACTGCGGCCCCGTGGGGACGCACGACTCCATGACCGACGTCATCGTTCGCCGGGCCGAGTCGGTCACGGGCGACCCGAACGTCGGCGAGGGGTTCGGCCTCTGCGTCGTCGGTCACGGCACGAAGCGCAACGAGAACTCCGCGAAGGCCATCGAGTACCACGCCCGCCGCGTCGAGGAGATGGACCGCTTCGACGAGGTCCGGGCGCTGTTCATGGACGAAGACCCCGAAATCGACGACGTGACCGACTACTTCGAGGCCGACGACGTCGTCGTCGTCCCCCTGTTCATCGCCGACGGCTTCCACACCCAGGAGGACATCCCCGAGGACATGGGTCTCACCGACGACTACCGCGAGGGGTGGGAGACCCCGGCCGACGTCGACGGCCACCGCATCTGGTACGCCGGGGCCGTCGGCACGGAACCGCTGATGGCCGACGTCGTGCTCGAACGCGCCGCCGACGCCGGTGCGGACGTCGCCGACGAGATCGAACGGGTGCGAGAGGAGACCCGAAAGACCGGAGTGGTGGCCGACGACTGAGGGCGGCGGGATCACCGAACGACGGGAAGGGACGCGCCGACCCTCGCTCCGACCGGCTGTGCAACGAGTACGCGACGAGCCCGACGCCGACGAACCGGGAACCAGCGAGTGACGATGTCGGCGGGGACCGCGTCGCGGCGGTTCGTGTCGGGGTCGCTCGGGACGCGCGAACCGGCCGACTTTTTCCGTTCGACTCCCTGCCTTCGGACATGACTGCCGACCACGTGGACGCGCTGGTGGCCACCACCGACGACGGCATCGCGTTCGACGGCCTCCGCGTCGAGTCGACCGACGCCGGCTACACTTTCGAGACGGGCGGCGAGGAGCGCACTGGCCTCGACGTGTCCGCCCTCCGCGAGGCCGCTCTGGGCTCGAACCACGTGTCGAACTGGTACGTCTGGCACGCAGTCGCCCCCCAGAAGCCCGACCGCTGGGCCTTCCTCCGGTGGCTGGAAGGCGCCGACGAGATGGGCGTCGACGAGCGGTACGACGCGCTCGCGGAGGGGATGACGACCGAGTGGGGGCAGTTGCGCATCACGGCGACGCTCGACGAGGATGGTGAGCGCGCGTACGAGGTCCGCCACGTCGACGACGCCGGGGCGGCCGACCTCGAACTCGACACGTACGACGACCCGCTGGACGCGCGCGGCCTGGCGACGCACGACGAGCGCGGCCGGTACCGTCCGCTGAAGGCCGCCCCCACGCTCCAGAGCGGGTGGCGGTTCGCCCACCTCGACCCGACGGCGCTCGTCGAGACGGTCGAGACGTTCTACCCGGCGTCGGTTCCGAACTGGCACCGCGAGCGCGAGGGCGACCTAGACGTCAGCCACTGGCGCGAGACGATGGAGCGCCAGACCGGCATGTACGGCGTCGTCAAGACCTGGGACCGCGGCGACGGTTACGAACACGTCAACTGGGTCGCGGAGGCGACCTGCGACGACTCACAGTGTCTCAAGCGCCGGGAGTGGGAGTACGACGCCGACACCGACCTCGACGTCGACGGCGGCGACGGCGAGTTCCCCTGCCGCGAGCCCTGTTCGGTCGTCGTGAGCGCCGCCCGGCAGTGGACCAAACTCGAGTCGGAGGAGCCACGGACGTACGAGTTCGAGTTGACGCCATCGGAGAAGGAACAGGTCGAGGAGATCATCGACGCGGTGGCGGACGGCCGGGTGGACGACATCCGGGAGGCGGACGTCTACGACGGCGCGAACCGGTTCCGGGCGCGCTTCCTCCGCGCGAAACTGTTCGACGACGCGGGGAACCTGGCGGGGACGCCGACAGACCGAGAGGAGTGACCCGCGAGTCGGCGACGGCGTCATCCACGCGCTACAGGCGGACGCACCCGAGGTGTTCCACCACAGGCCCAGACACGGGTCGAGGTGGGGACCGACTACGGCGGCGAACTCGCGCTGTGAGTCCCCGACAGTGACGCGCGGTCGGCGACCCGCCGACCCACTCAGCGCATGATGAACACGAGGGCGGCGACCGCTCCGCCGAGGACGACACCGACGCCGACGAGCACTGCGGGACTGCTCGCCCCGACGAAGAGAACCGCACCGACTGCGATGACGACAGCGAGCAGGACGAAGGCGAGGTACGGGAGCGCGTCCGGTCCGGGGAGCGACGAGAGCGTCCGCGTGACCGGCGACTGCTGTGGTTCCTTCGGCTTCGGCTTCGAGAGCGACTCGTCGACGGCGACCTGACGCGTCTGTTCCTCGAACGGTTCGACGGTCACGTCGACGCTCGTGGTCTCCGCCCCGTACCCGGTCGACACCTTCAGCCGTCCCGTGACCGCCGTCGAGGGCTGGTCGATGACGACGTCGACCCGCGAGGTGGTGTCGCCGGCGACAAAGACGTTGCTCTCTTCGAGTCGGGCGACGCGCGAGAGCGCGTCGTCCAAGTGGAGGTGGACGTGGACGCCCTCGCCGTGGTTCGACAGGTCGACGTAGAACGAGCCGTCGCTCGTGAACTCCACAGGTGCCTCGACGGCGTGGAGTCGGCCACGATTGAGTTCGACGGGCAACGACGCTGGCACACCTGTGTCTCTGCTCGGGGGGGCAAAAAGGTTCAGGCTCCGAACGCGTTCCGGCGCGTCGGTGCCGTCACCGGTTCTCGGCCGTGCTCGGTGCGGTTCGGGTCGGACTTCCCGCTCACTCGTCGCGCATGTCCGGCGGTCGGAGGTCAGGGATGCCGTCCTCGATGGGGTACTCCTCTCCCGTGACCGTGCCGACGAACTTCCCCTCGATGATCTCGTCCCCATCGCGCTTCGTGACGTGGAGTTCGAGGTCGCTCTTGTCGAGCGGGTCGCAGAGGATATCCACGAGTGACTCTTTCATCGTCTCTCCGTTGGCGGGTGTCGACAAAAAGCGTACGGCTTCGGCGCGACGGTGCCGTACTGTTTCGGGACAAGCTACTTCCCGTCGTCACTCTGTCATTCGACGATGACCGGCGACGAACCGACGGCCGACGACGTTGACTCGCTCTACGATAGACTCGGTGGACGCGACGGCATCGCCGCCGTCGTCGACACGTTCTACGACCGCGTGCTCGCGGACGACCGGGTGAACGGCTACTTCGACGACATGGACGTGGACGACCTCCGCTCGCACCAGACTGCGTTCCTCTCCGCGGTCTCCGGTGGTCCCGCAGCGTACGACGGACAGGAGATGCGGGCCGCTCACGCCCACCTCGACCTTGACGAGTCGGACTTCGCCGTCGTCGCGGGACACCTCGACGACGCGCTCGCGGCCCACGGCGTGAGCGAGGCGGACCGGGCGGCCGTCCGCCGCGAGGTACAGTCGCTCGAAGCGGCGGTGCTGAACCGATAAGAGGGCCGTTCGAGCCTACTGCTCGAAGGGGTCGACGAGTTCGATGGTCTCGGTGCGGTCGGGTCCGACGCCGACGGCGTAGACGGGCGCGCCGACCTCCCCGGAAACGTAGTTGAGATACGCGCGTGCGCCGTCGGGCAGCGCGTCGTACCCCTCGGCGGCGACGGTGGTCCAGTCGACCTCTGGCCACGGCTCGAACTCCTTCAGCACGGGCTCACACCGCGCCCACTGCTCCGTGGTCGCCGGAACGGTCTCGACCTCCTCCCCGTCGAGTTCGTACGCGTGGCCCACGGCCACCTCGTCGAGGTCGGCGAGCACGTCGACGTGGTTGACGGCGATGCCCGTGAAGCCGTTCACGCGGGCGGCGTGTCTGAGCATCGGGATGTCGAGCCAGCCGATGCGTCGGGGGCGTCCGGTGACGGTGCCGAACTCGCCCCCCTTCTCGCGGATGTGGTCGGCGAGCGTCTCCTCTCTCTCGTCACCGTCGAGTTCCGTCGGCATCGGTCCCTTCCCGACCCGCGAGAGGTACGCCTTCACGATGCCGACGACCTCTCCACGGCCGGTGATGGTGGGGCCGACCCCCGACCCCGTGGCGGCGCCGCCGGCGGTCGGGTTCGACGAGGTGACGTACGGGTAGCTCCCGTGGTCGATGTCGATGAGCGTCCCCTGTGCGCCCTCGAACATGACCGCGTCCCCGGCCTGCTGGCGTTCGTAGAGGAAGTCCGAACAGTTCACGGTCATCCCCTCCTCGGCGAGTCGCTCGCCGACCTCGCGGTACTCCTCGTAGAGGGCGTCGACGTCGAACGCCTCGCCGGTGTCGAGACCGAACACCTCCTCGACCAGCGCCCGCTTCTGGGGGACGACGTAGTCGAGGCGGTCACGGAGCACCTCGGGGTCGAGCAGGTCCCCGACGCGGACCCCGCGGCGACCGGCCTTGTCCTCGTAGGTCGGGCCGATCCCTCGGCCGGTCGTGCCCACCTCGTCGCCGGACTCGGACTTGGCCTCCTCCTCGATGCCGTCGAGGCGGCGGTGGTACGGCATGATGACGTGGGCGCGCTCCGCGACGCGGACGTCCGGGTCGAGGCCGCGCTCGCGCAAGGCGTCTATCTCGTCGAACAGGGTGCGAGGGTTGACGACACAGCCGTTGCCGAGGACGCCGACCTTGTCGCGGACGGCGCCGGAGGGTACGAGCGAGAGCTTGTACTCCTCACCTCCCTCGACGACGGTGTGGCCGGCGTTGTCGCCGCCCTGGTACCGGACGACGACGTCCGCCGCGCCACCCCACAGGTCGACGAGGGCGCCCTTGCCCTCGTCCCCCAACTGCGAACCGACAATCGTGACGGTCATGGACGCGGCTTTACCCCCACGGGTCAAACCGGTTACGGTCCACCCACGTCGCGGTCGTCGCCCCCGCTCGCCCTCGACGGACAGGCGTCTGACGTGTTACCACACAGACGGAAGTGTTAACATGGTGTACTGTGTCGGTACAGTCGACCCGTTTTCGTCCGCCGTCGAGGGCAACGTTTAAAACCTCGAAAGACAAGTTAACAAATGGCATGATAGATAGACTCGAGAAGGAAGTGGACATGTTGGAGCGACATCTGCAGGTGCTGAAGATGGTCATCGACAACGAACCCATCGGCATCGTCAAGATGTCCAACGAGACCGGCTATCCACACCACAAAGTCAGATACTCCCTGCGTGTCCTCGAGGAGGAGAACCTCATCGAGCCCTCCAGTCAGGGTGCCATCACGACCGAACGCACCGAAGAGTTCGTCGACGAACTCGACGAGAAACTCGACGACATCGTCCAGAAGCTCCAGTCGATGAAGATCGAAGACGCCGCCGAAATCGAGTCCTAACCTACCCTCACAGACCGGCTACCGATTCTTCCGTTCTCACGGCCCGTGCGACCGCGTGCGTACCGGGAGTGACGGCTCCGACCGTGCCGACGGCTCTCGTCTACAGTTCCGGCACGGTCAGGTGGAACTCGCCGTCGCGAGCCTCGACCAGACAGAGGTGGTACCCCTGTTTTCGCGAGAGCCTCACGAAGCTCTTCTTCGAACTCCGACTCAGGAGCCCGCTCTTGGTCGCCTCGCCGACGGCGTCCAGCGCGCCGGGTTCGAAGAACGACGTCGTGACGTAGAAACCGCCACCGAGCGTGTCCTTCGACTCTCCGACCGCCCGCGCTCCTTCGATGAGCGACCCGACCATCCCCTGCGTGGTTGCGTTCCGACTCGTGTCGACGTCGACGACGAACAGCGGGTCACCCATCGAATTCCAGAAGACGAGGTCGAACGTCCGGCTCTCGTGGCTCTGGCTCCCCTCGTCGTCCTCGACGGTCACCGGCACCGTGCCGTCGAACTCGACGCGGTCGATCTCGGGGATGCGGTCGAACAGCGGTGCCAGGTCGACGCGGTGCCCCGACCGGCCGATCTCGTACAGGAGGTCCTCGACGACCCACTTCGTGAACCCCCACTCCGTCGTCCCGTGGAGGAACGACTCGTACGACTCGCCGTCGACGGTGGCGTGCTCGCTGTCGAACGTGGTGTGGTACTCGAGACGGAGATTCTCGACGACCTCCCCCTGCTTGGCCTCGCCTGCCTGCGCCTTCTTCAGCGTCGGCTTCCCCTTGCTCCGGTAGCGCACGAAGAGGTTCGTCCCCTCGCGGGCGGCCGCCGGTGAGAGTCGCTCCGTCTCTCGCTGTCCGCCGGTCCCCTCCGTGTCGCCCGCTACCGCCCGGTCGGCTTCCTCTCGGAGTGTCGCCAGTTCCGACTCGAGGTCCGCGACCCGCGCCCTGAGACGGTCGCGCTCGCGGGTGACCGACTCCAGGTCGTCCTCGAGCGACTCGACCGCCGCCGCGAGTTCGTCCCGTTCGGCCCGTACCTGCTCGAGTCGGGCCGTCAGACGGTCCGTCTCTCCCGCGTCGTCCGCGGGCGCCGTCGCGCTCT
Source organism: Salinigranum sp. (assembly GCF_041641895.1). NCBI lineage: Archaea > Methanobacteriati > Methanobacteriota > Halobacteria > Halobacteriales > Haloferacaceae > Salinigranum > Salinigranum sp. The sequence goes on from NZ_JBEPXO010000056.1 coordinate 17,009, forward strand.
CCGAACCGTCCGCGGCGGAAGCGACCCGACTGTCGCTGCCCGCCGACTGCGCCACGTCGTGTGCTTCGTCCGCGGCGTGCGGTTCGTCGGCGTCGCCCTCGGCACCGGTCGTCGCCTCCTCCTGGCGCACCAAGGAGTCGTCCGGCGAGAGCGCCGGGATGCGTTTCGTCTGCTGCCACTGGCGCTCCGCGGAGAAGACGCCGCTCTCGTCCCGACCGACCGACGCCTGGCTCTCCGACTCGGTCCTCTCGTCGTCTCGGGCCGACCGTTCGGCGGTCGCTGCGGTCTCCACGTCTTCGGCGCCTCCAGGCTCTCCCGTCGCCTCGGTTCGCTCGTCGGTCGCCTCGCCGTTCGTCGCGGCGACGGCGTCGTCGGCGTCTGCCGACTCGTCGCTGGGCTCCCGCGGGTCGGCCGGCCCGTCGGGTTCCGAGTCGTCGTCGCCGCTGCTCGCGTCGTCCGCGGGCGCTGGTCGACGGGTCGACTCCGCGTCTCCGTCGTCCGCCGACGCTGGCTCGTCGTCCGCTCCACGGTCCTCGAACCCCGCGTCGGTCTCGGGTTCGTCGGCCGCGTGGCTCCCGCTCAGGTCGTCGGCCGGCGACTCCGTCGCGTCGAGACCGGTGGCCGACTCGGCCGTGTGGTCGCTCACAGCGGCGGGTTCAGATGCGTCGTCGTCGGACGGTGGCTCCTCGGCGGCGTCGGGTTCGGAGCTGTCGTCGCTGTTGAGACCGATGCCCATGTCTCCGGTGAGACCGTCGTAGCGGTCCGTCTCCCGGGCCGACGCGGCGGGAGCGGCGTCTGAGTCGGCCGTCTCCTCGGCGGCCCCGTCTTCCTCGGCGGCGCTGTCTGTCTCCCGGGTATCGCTCGCCCCGAACGTCACGCCCTCCTGACGCGGCCCGTCGTCGGTCGACACGTCGTCCTCGTCGCTGCCGTCGTCCTCGCTCCCGCCGACGACTCCCGCTGGCGCGTCTCCGTCTGCCGATTCCGGGAGGTCGGTGACGGTGACGTCGACGGCGTTGACGGCGAAGATGCCCACCTCGTCGTCGGCGCGGTCGAACGCCTCGTCGCCGGTGACGAGCCGTTCGCTCGCACCGACGAAGGCGACGCTCATCGACCGACCGCCGTGGTAGACGACGTAGTAGTCGCCCGAGAGGACGTTCTCCGACAGTTCGACGTAGCCGGTGAACTTCCCCGACGAGAGCGTCCGGTCGACCTCTCGCAGCGACGTCTCCTCCGAGTAGTACTTCCCGCGCGTCTCGCCGCCGGTCTCTCGCATCGCGAAGAGCAGCGGGAGCGCGGGGTCCGGTGCGCTGTAGGCAGTGAGGTCGCCCGCCTCGAAGTCGTCGAGGTCACCGTCGAACAGTCCGACGACCCGGCCGTTGAGGAGGAACGCCCACGCGGCGCCGGCGGTCACCGCACCGGAGAACTCGTCGCGGGCGAGCGACCGGAGGTCGGCAGCCGCCGGTCCCGTGACCGGCTCCCACCCGGTCACTCTGTCGACGATTTCTTCGTCCATTTGGCACCCTTTCGCGGCAAACGCGTGAAATACTTTCCCCCGTCCTCTCGTCCGTGATAACCACGTCACGCCGAGGCACGGCACGGTGCCACAGGGCCGCCTCCCCCCGTGTCGTCCGCCAGCCTCCGCCGCTTCCCCATCGAGTCGACGATGGCACGACGGTCACTGTCGCGGGCGCGGTTCCAGTTCCAGTCGGCGTGGGCGCGGTCCGACTGTGCCCGTCGCACCGGGATGACTCAGTCGTCGCCGGACTCGGTGTCGTCGGGGTCACCGCCGCCACCCTTCGGGTCCCCCTCACCGTCGTCCGGGTCGTCGACGTAGGTCAGTTCGACCACGCGTCGCTCCCCGTCGACGTACTTGTATCGCACCCCCTCCTCTTCCCCCTCGGCCTGGTTGTGAGAGCCGTCGCAGAACGGCCGGTCCTCGCTGAGTCCACACAGACAGACGGCGACGTCGCCGTACTTCTCGTCGATGTCGTCGGGAGTGAGTCGGTACGGTCTGTCGGCGGTGTGTGTGACCTCTCGTGACACGTTCGTGTGTCGGCCAGCAGCGGATTAGTCGTTTGGGGCTCGGGGACCCGTTCCCGGGTGCGGGACTGACCCGGGTCAGTACAGGTTCCTCGCGGCCTCTTCCTTCTCGGTGGCGACGTCCGCGGCCTCTCGCAGCAACTCCTCGAACGACCCGGCGCCCTCGGGCGGGTCGTCGGCGAGGTCTTCGAGGTCGTCGGCGACACCACCGAGAACGTCCGACGCGTCACTGGCGTGCTCTCGGCCGTCCTCGTCGTTCCCGCTCGACCGGGCCCGTCGAGCGTCTCCGAGCGAGTTGATGCCTTCCTGGAAGTCCCGGAAGATGGGCTCTACGTCGTCGAACGCGGCCACCTCGCCGTCGAACTGCGTCACCTTCGTCTCGTAGACGCTGGTCTCGAGGTCGTCGACCGCGCCGAGGCTGTCACCGTCGACGTCGGCGTCGAGGTCGTTCTTCGGGGCGCGGGCGCCGCGATACGTCGTGTCCATGTCCTCGATGGCCGCGTACATCCGCCCCTCGTCCTCCTCGATCGCGAGTTCGTGGGCCGCCCGCAGAAAGCCGAACGCGTCGACGAGTGGCTCCTGTGCCCGCCGCATCAGTCGCACTGCCTGCCAGCTGGCCTCGAAGCTCGCCACCGTCTGTCGCTGCTGTTCCGTGACGGCCCGCTTCCGTGCCGCGTTCAACGCGTCTTGCACCTCAGCGAGTTGCGACTGGACGCCACGACCGTAGAACGCCGTCGCCGCGGTGACCTCGGTGATGTCGTCGTCCTCGTCTATCTCCGAGCAGTACGCCTCCAGGAGCGCCCGGAACTCTCTCCGCGTATCGGCAATCGCCTGTGCCGCCTGTCGTTCGGCCTCAGAGGGAGTCGGCTCCGCAGTCTCGGTCGGTTCCGGTGTGTCCGTCGGGGTCTCGGTCGACGTCTCTGTCGGTGTCGGGCGCTCGGTCGCCGTCTCGGTCTCGGCCTCCGTCACGGTGTCCGCGGCGGTCGGTGTCGCGCTCGCGGTCCTCGTGGGTGCCGGCGACGTCGGCCCGGACTGACCCGAGCATCCCGCGAGAGCGAACGCGGAGAGCGTGAGGACGTACCGTCGGTTCATGCCAGGGACAGTTCGACTCGGGTGATAAACGTTCGCCCGTGAGTATCAGAACCGGTGATTCCGGGTGCATCCAGGTGTCTACCGCCGTCGTCGCCACAGCACGCTACCGGTCAGGAACACGAGATACGTGACCAGGGCGGCGACGAGTGCCGTGAGGACCCACCGTCCGACGAGGAGGGCGAAACCGACCCCACCCGCGATGGCGACGACGACGGCCACCGCCTGCACCGCTGGCCGGCCCCAGACGGCCCGGACGGCCTCGGCGCGACGCGAGAGGAGGAGTTCGGCGAGGAGGGTGGCGACGGCGCCGACGCCCAGCGCCGTCGACGTGACCGGCGCCTCGACGGCCACCCCGACAGCCGTGACCACCACGAGGACGCCGACGGTCAGTGCGGCGTCCCGCACAGCCCCGCCGTCGCCAGCGCCGTCGCCGTCGGCCATACGCTCCCGAGGGGCGGTGTCCTTTTATCCCCCGGGGGTCGAAGGCCGGGGTATGTCGCAGGCCAGCGCCGACGGGGCCCTCACCGAGGCACGTCGGCGCGTCCTCGTCTACCTCGGCATCGTCGCCGTGCTGATGCTCGCGTACGCCTTCGCCTACCAGTACGGGATGCGGGCGCTCGAGGGAGTCGACGTCGGCTACGTCGAGTCGCTCCACGTCGTCGTCGAGACGTTCACCACGACCGGGTACGGGGAGGACGCTGCCCGCTGGTCGACGGACGGCATGTTCGGCCTGATGATGGTGATGCAACTCACCGGCGTCGGCCTCATCTTCATGACGCTGCCGCTGTTCTTGGTCCCGCTCGTCGAGGCGTCGCTCCGGACGGCGCCACCCACGTCGACGTCGCTCACCGACCACGTGGTCATCTGCGAGTTCACGCCCCGCGGCGACACGCTCGTCGGCGAACTGGAGTCGATGGACACCGACTACGTCGTCGTCGAACCCGACCGCGAGGCCGCACGCGAACTCGTCACCGACGGCTACTCGGTCGTCCACGGCGACCCCGAGTCCGTCGAGGACCTGAAGAGCGCGAACACGGCCGAAGCGGTCGCACTGGTCGCCGACGCGGACGACGAGACGAACGCGAGCATCATCCTCTCGGCGAAGGAAGTCGACCCCGACATCGACGTCATCAGTCTCATCGAGGACGCCGACCTGGCCGACTACCACCGCTACGCCGGCGCCGACCGGGTCGTCTCCCCCCGTCGCCTGCTGGGTGAGAGCCTCGCGAGCAAGGCCGCCACCTCCATCTCGACGGACCTCGGCGACGCCGTCGAAATCGCCGAGGACTTCGAGGTGGTCGAACTGCTCGTCCAGCGCGGGGCGGAGGTGGAGGGCACGACCATCGCCGAGTCGGGCATCGGCGACTATCCGGGCGTCAACATCATCGGCGCGTGGTTCCGCGGTGAGTTCGTCTCACCGCCACCCCCCGGCGAGGTCATCGACGAACACACCATCCTCCTGGTGACCGGCCGGGAGGCACAGCTCGACCAGCTGAAGGAACTCACCCTCTCCGAGGCTCGACGCTACCGCCGGGGGACGGTCGTCGTCGTCGGTGACGGCGAGGTCGGTTCGACTGCGGCCGACTCGCTCGCCGCCGCCGAGGTGCCGACGGTCGTAGTCGACCGCGAGGAGGGGCCGGGCGTCGACGTCGTCGGAGACATCACCGAACGCCAGACCGTCCACAAGGCGGACGTCGAGAACGCCCGCAGCGTCATCCTCGCCGTCGACAACGACACCACGGCGGTGTTCGCGACGCTCGTCATCAACCAGGTCGCTCCGGGCATCGAGGTCATCGCCCGGGCGAACGAGGCCGAGAGCATCCCGAAACTCTACCGCGCCGGCGCGGAGTACGTCCTCGCGCTGGCCACCGTCTCGGGGAGGCTGCTCGCGTCGAACCTCCTCGACGAGGAGGTCATCGCGCCCGAGGCACAACTCGAAATCGTCCGGACGACCGCCCCGGCGCTGACGGGGAAGACGCTCGCACAGGCGGACGTGCGGGCGCGGACCAACTGCACCGTCGTCGCGGCGGAGCGCGACGGCGAACTCGTCACCGAGGTGGGACCGGACTTCGTCGTTCGAACGGGCGACACGCTCGTCGTCGCCGGCCCCGACCGCGACGTCAACCGGTTCAACGAACTCGTCGGGTGACGGCGGCGAGAGTCGCCCCATCGGGTGGCGGACGGTGCGTACTCGTGTTCGGTCTCTCGCCCGCGGGCGGCACCGGCCGTAGCCCCGGACGGTCCCGAAGACCTTATGAATCTAACATGTGTTCCTACCGACGAGGACCGTCACACCATGGCACATCCGGTCACCGAGCGACGGGCCGGCGACACGTTCGACTACGTCCACGAGTTGTGGACGCGGTGTCTGGACCCGTCGGTCGGGTTCGAGCGGAAGCTCGACCGACTGCTGACGGCCGAGAGCGACCGGTTCGACCTCCCGTACGGCTTTCTCACGCACGTCGACACGGCAGACGACACCCAGGAAATCGTCAGCGCCTGTGGGACTCACGAACTCCTCCAGTCCGGCCAGCGGTGTCCCCTCTCGCAGTCGTACTGTCGGAAGACCATCGCGCAGGCCGACGGGACGCTCCGAGTGAACGACGCACGCGCGGAGGGCTGGACGGACGACCCGGCGTACGAACTGTTCGAACTCGGCAGCTACGTCGGGTCGACCGTCGAAGCCACCGACGGCACCTACGGCACGCTCTGCTTCGCGAGTTCGGCCCCCCGTGACGACCCCATCGACGACCAGGAGGCGATGCTCGTCGACATGTTCGCCCGGTGGGTGAGCTACGAACTCGTCGCGCGAGAGAGACGGGCCCGGTCGACCGTCCGACCCGAACGGCTCCACGACATGGCCGAACTGGTCGCCCACGACCTGCGCAACCCACTGACTGTCGCCAGCGGTCAGCTCACGCTGTTACACGGGACGGTCCAAGATGCGGTCGACCGCATCGACGCGGCCCACGCCCGAATGGAACGCATCATCGACGACCTGAACCTCCTCGGTCGGCTCGACGAGCCAGTCGCCGACCCCGAGCCCGTCGACCTCCGGACGTGCGCCTCGGCCGCGTGGGAGATGGTGGAGACCGAGGAGGCGACGCTGACGGTCGACCTCGCCGAGACCACCGTCTGCGGCGACCCGAACCGCCTCACTCGCCTGTTCGAGAACCTGTTCCACAACGCGATTCACCACGCTGGTCCCGGGGTGGAGGTTCGGGTCGGTGGACTCCCAGACGGCTTCTACGTCGAGGACGACGGCCCGGGAATCTCCCCCGACGAGCGTGACCTGGTGTTCACTCCCGGATACTCGACGACCCAGGACGGCACCGGGTTCGGTCTCTGCATCGTCCGACAGGTGGCCGACGCCCACGAGTGGTCGCTCACGGTCACGGAGGGGAGCGACGGCGGCGCCCGGTTCGCAGTCACGGGTGTCAACGTGGGGTGACGCCGGTCCGGCGGCACGGTCCACGCGTCGTGAACTGACCAGCGGCCCCCGACACGGCGTGTCGGCGGTTGGCGTATCGACTGTCGTCACGACACGTTCGCCACCACGTCCGGCAGCCAGCGCTGCTCGGAGCGTTCGGAGACGTCGACCGCACCAGAGAACGAACGAACCGGGTCGACGGGACCCGTTACGCGACTTCCGCGCCGACGTAGAGCACGACGACGAGGAACACCCAGACGACGTCGACGAAGTGCCAGTACATCGACGCAGTCGAGACGGAGACGTGTCGCTCCGCGGAGTACTGCCCGAAGAGGGCGCGCACGAAGACGACACCGAGGATGACCGCACCGAGGGAGACGTGCAGACCGTGCAGTCCCGTCAGGCCGAAGAACGCCGACGAGTAGATGCCGGAGGTGAGGGTGAAGCCCTCACGGACGATGAACTCGTAGTACTCCAGCACCTGCCCGGCGATGAAGACGACGCCGAGGAGGAGCGTCACGGCGAGGCCGAGGATGAAGTTCCGGCGGTTCTCGTTGCGGATGGCGACGTGCGCCCAGTGGAGCGTGAACGAGGAGGCCACCAGCAGCGCGGTGTTGGCGATGACGAGCGAACTCGTCAGGTGTGGAAGCTCCTGCGGCGGCCACGTCCCCGCACGGATGAAGAAGTAGTACGTGAACACGGCGCCGAACGTGGCGAGTTCGGAGCCGAGGAACGCGATCATGCCCCACCGCAGCTTGGTCTCCGAGTGGTGGTTGATTCCGCGGTCCCAGAAGTGGACGACGAAGGCGTGGTAGAGCCAGCCGTAGATGCCGACGAGGAACAGGCCGATGGAGCCGATGGTGACGCCCGGGCCGAGCATCGGGCCCACGATGGCGTTCTGTCCCTGTCCCATGATGTACAGCGCGGCACCGACGTAGATGCCCGCGCCGCCGAGCGCGGTGACGAAGGGCCACCAGCTGGCCTCACCGAATCCCCGCGGCCAGTCCTCGACGGCCGGGAGGTGGTGCCCACCGTGACCGTGGTCGTCGTGTTCTTCCAGACTCATGACCGGCAGTAACGATTCGACTGGTAAAAATCCACCCAAACGGCCGCCGAGTCGCAACCTACTCTTCCCCCCACCCCCAACCGCGCGTATGGAGCGTCTCTCTCGCGTCGGACCCCGCGGCTCGCCCGTCCGCCGGGTCGCCGCGTTCGCGCTCGTGGCCGCGCTCGCGGCGCTGGTCGTG
>NZ_JBEPXO010000057.1:0-24610 GCF_041641895.1 Salinigranum sp.
CGGCGAGACCGTGTGGACGGCGTCGTACCGGCGGAGTTCCGCGGGGCCGGCGAGCCGGTAACAGAGCTTCGCGACGGTCGGTGCCACGCCGTAGTGGGACTCGAACAGGCGGTCGGTGATGAACGCCCACGAGTGGATGCCGGCGACGGTCCTGGCGTCTCCGGTGGCGAAACAGAGGCGCATCCCCGGCGTGTACATCGCGTAGGCCGTGTCGTACCCCGACACGTCGTGCCGCCACCCCTCGGTGTAGCCGACGTCGTCGGCGAGGACGTCCCGTGCGTCGACGCGGCGCTCGCCGCCGGGGGCGTACGGAAGCGCGTAGACGTCGACGTCGACGTCGTCGTCGGCGAGGCGGTTCGCGACGGTGGCGACCCACTTCTCGCCGCCGCGGAAGTGTTCGACGGAGAAGTGGGTACAGAGGGCGACCCGCCGACTCATGCTCGGCTCCGGAGCGTCAGGAGGTGCTCGACGAACACCCGACAGGCGTCCGTCGTGAGCTTCGACTGGCCGAACCGTCGTTCGTCGAACTGGTACGGCACCTCCACGACGTGGCCGTACTCGCACTGGACGAGCACCTCGAGGAGGACCTTGTACCCCCTCGGCTCCAGGTCGACATCGTCGACGACCGACCGCCGGACGAGGAAGAAGCCGCTGAGCGGGTCGTTGAGCCCTCGTGTCTCCGCGAGGCAGAGCTTCGTGAGCGCGATGGCGCCGCGGCTGATGAGCTGTCGGCTGAGCGGCCAGTTCACCACCCGTCCGCCCTTGCGGTACCGGCTCCCGATGACGACGTCGACGTACTCGGTGACGTGGTTCGCCAGTTCGGGGATGAGCTCCGGCGGGTGCTGGAGGTCGGCGTCGAGCACGGCGCAGAAGTCCTTCGTCGCCCGTTCGAAGCCGTGGACGACGGCCGTTCCGAGTCCGCGCTCCGACTGTCGGCGGAGGACGCGGACCTCGTCGATGTCCTCGCCGACCGCCTCCGCGACCCGCCACGTCCCGTCGGGCGAGTCGTCGTCGACGATGAGGAGTTCGTAGTCTCGTCCGTCCATCGCCTGCCGACATCGAGAGATGACGCGTTCGACGTTCTCCGCCTCGTTGAACGTCGGGACGACGATGGAGACCGACTGCGACACCACCTCGTCGGAGTGGTCCCGCGAGAGACCGCTAGCGCTGTCCGTCTCCGGAGCGGGTTCACTCCGGGCTGTAGACGAACTGGAGGGAGGTTCCATTGGTAAGAACAGTTGCCCGTCCGAGTCATATATTTTATTTACTAAAGGTATGAATATAACTCTCGACGGAACTTGTTATCAGTGTGATGAAACGTCGTCGAAGAAAGTATATCACGGTCAATAATGGTCTATGCCGGGTGTAACGCGGTCTCACGGCGCAGCACAAAACCAATACGTGCCGGGCTCATTCCCCCTGCCAATGGTCCTCTCCGACGTCTTTCTCGCGCCGCTCGGGCTCCTCGCCCTCCTCACGGTGCCGCCGCTGGTGGTGCTGTATCTCGTCAAACCCGAGCCCGAACGGGTCGAACTGCCCACCCTCCAGTTCCTGACGGAGCAGCTCGGGCAGTCGGCGTCGAGCCCGCTCCTCGAACGGCTGCTCCGGAGCCTGTTGCTCCTCATCCAGATAGTCGCGCTGGTGCTGCTGGCGGCGTCGCTGGCGACGCCGTACGTCTCGGTGTCGGAGGAGACGACCGTCGAGGAGACGGTCCTCGTCGTCGACGGGAGCGGGTCGATGACGACCACCGACGACGGGACGACACGCTTCGAACGGGCCGTCGCGGCCGCTCGGGAGGAGGTCACGGGGACGACGAGCGTCGTGCTCGCGGCGGGTGACTCACGCGTCGTCGCCCGCGCCGTCCCACCCGACGAGGCGACGGCGGCGCTCGACGAACTCGCGGTGACCGCGACGAACGGTGACCTCCGTGCGGCCGTCTCGACGGCGTCGGCCATCGCCGGCGAGAACGCCCAGATCGTCGTGGTGAGCGACTTCGCCGACGAGTCCGACTGGCCCGACGCGGTCCAGGCCGCGCGGGCACAGGGGCTCCGCGTGGAGCTTCGGCAGTTCGCCGAGGGCGGTGCGGACAACGTCGGCATCATCGATGCTCGCTTCACCGGTCGGGAGGTGACCGTCTCGGTCAAGAACTACGGGGACGAACGCGTCCGTCGCGCGCTCGCCGTCGGGAATCAGCGCGCGGAACTCACGCTGGCGTCGGGCGACGTCGCGACGGCGACGTTCACCGTCCCCGCGGGCGGGGCTCAACTCCGGCTGACGCCCGGCGACTCGTTCACCCTCGACGACACGCTCTACCTCGCCGCGCCGGAGGACGCGACCATCGACGTGTTGCTCCTGACGAACGACCGGAACCGCTACCTCGCGACGGCGCTCTCGGTCATCCCGGAGGTGGAACTGACCGTCGACGAGCCGCCGACGACGGTCGACAGCAGCGCGTACGACGTCGTCGTCTACAGCAACGTCGACCCCTCGCGACTCCTCCAGGGGAACGTCGAGGCCGGCCGGGACGTGCTCGAACGCGGCGGCGGCGTCGCCATCCAGGCACAGCCGAACCTCCCAGAGCGGTACGGCGACCTGGTGCTCGTTGAGCCGACGGGCATCGGACAGAGTCCGTCCGTTCGCCGGACGGCCTCCGACTCGCTGACTCGTGACATCACGTTCTCGCCGCCGGAGACGTACATCGCTGGCCCGCTCCGGGAGGGACGGACGCTCGTCGAACTGGGCGACGGGTCGCCACTCGTCGCCACCGCCGACCGTGGCTCGGGACGTCTCCTCTACTACGGCTACATCCAGGAGTCGTCGTCGTTCAAGTTCAACTTCCAGTACCCCGTGTTCTGGAAGCGGTCGGTGTTCTACCTGGCCGGGCGGGACACCCTGCCCGAACTCAACCGTCCGGCGGGCGACAGGCTCCAGTTCGACAGCGAGACGCGCATCCAGACGCCGAGCGGGGTGGTGACCCAGACGGGCGTCGTCCTCGACCAGACCGGCTACTACCAGGTCGGCAGCCGACGAATCGGCGTCTCGCTCCTGAACGAACCGGAGTCGGACGTTCGGGCGACGCCGCTCGAAGCGCGCTCGGACAGCGCGGGTGCCGTCGTCCGCGAGGAGACCCGACTCGTCCCCCGACCGGTGACGGAGTACGTCGCCGGCGCGGCGCTGCTCGTCACGCTGCTCGAACTGGCCTACCTGCGGCGACGGGGTGACCTCTGATGCTCGGGACCGCCCTCCTGTTGCAGACGGAGGTGACGCTCGGCGACGCCGTCGTGGGGCTGGAGCGCCCACTGGCGCTCGTCGCGCTCCCCGTCGTGCTCGTGGCGCTCTGGTGGCTCGTCGTGCGCGGGGAGGGAACGGCCTCGACACGGAGTCGACGGCTCGTGTTGGCCTCGCGCGTCGTGGTCGCCGTCCTCCTCGTGACGGCCGCGGCGGGGCCGTACACCGTCGTGACGCGCGAGACGACCGGCGACCCGCGGGTGACGCTGCTCGCGGACCGTTCCGAGAGCATGGCGGTGAACGAGAACGTCACCGACCGCCTCGCCACGCGCATCGAGGAGCAGGGTGTCCCGGTGACCGTCGCGACTGTCGCCGACGGGACGCAGTCTCCCATCGGCGACGGCGTCGCCGCGAACCTCAGGGAGAACGGGAGCGTCGTCCTCGTCTCCGACGGGCGGGTGACGAGCGGGCGGAGCCTCGGCTCCGCCGCGGACCTCGCGAGTTCGTTGAACGCCACGGTGAGCACCGTCGACGTCGAGGCCAGAGAGCCCGAACGGTACGTCACGGTGTCGGGGCCGGCGAAGGCGGCTGCGGGCGTCGAGAGCACGTTCCTCGCCCGCGTCGACGGAACCGAACTCGAGGAGAACTCCCGGCTGACCGTCACCGCCGACGGCGAGGAGGTGCTCAGCCGGGAGATCAACGGCAGCGGCTCGGTCGACTTCTCGTACACCTTCCAGTCGGTCGGCTCCCACCGGATAACGGCGACGGTGAGTGGTTCGGACACGTTCCAGCAGAACAACGTCTACCGGAAGACCGTCCGGGTCGTCCAGCGGCCGAAGATACTCTACGTCTCGCGCGGGAGCTACCCCCTCCGCGACTACCTCTCGTCGCTGTACGACGTCGAGCAGTCCCGGACCATCCCCGATAACCTCGACGAGTACTACGCGGTGGTCGTCCAGGACACGGCGGCGAACGACCTCGGGAACGTCGACACGCTCCAGCGGTTCGTCATCGACGGGAACGGACTCGTCGTCGTCGGCGGGGACAACTCCTTCGAGAACGGCGGGTACGAGGGGTCGTCCATCGCCTCGATGCTCCCGGTCACCTTCGGCGAGGCCTCGGCGGGGAGCGCGACGGTGGTGCTCGCCATCGACATCTCCGGCAGCGCCGAGTCGGGGATGCGCCTCCAGAAGTCCATCGCGCTCGACGCGCTGAACCAACTCGGCGACGAGAACACCGTCGGTATCGTCGCGTTCAACTACCAGGCGTACTCCGTGGCCGAACCCCAGTCGCTCTCTGAGAACCGCGGGTTCCTGGAGGACCGCATCCGGAGGCTGCAGAGCGGCGGGGCGACGAGTATCGCCGCCGGACTCAGAGGCGCCGAGGAGATGCTCGGTGGCGAGCAGGGGACCGTCATCCTGCTGTCCGACGGCCAGGACGACGTGGGCGAGGCGGCCACCGTCGCGAACCAGCTCGGCTCGCGCGGGACGCGCGTCATCACCATCGGCGCCGGTCGGTCCGTCAACGAACGAACCCTCCAGCGCATCGCCTCCCAGTCCGGGGGGACGTACTTCCGCGCGAGCGAGACCGACCGACTCCGCCTCTTCTTCGGCGGGAGTTCGCGGCGGTTCGAGGGGGAGGGTCTCACCATCGTCGACCCGAACTCCTTCATCACGAGCGGGGTCACGCTGGAGTCGAACCCGGCGGCGGCGAACGACGTCGCCATCCGGCGCGGCGCGGACTTCCTCGTAGCGACGAACGACGGGACTCCCGCCGTCGCCTCCTGGCGCTACGGGCTGGGTCGCGTCGCGACGGTCACGGCCTACGGGGCCGACGGGACGCTCGACGGCCTCCTCCAGCAACCGGACTCGCTGCTCGTCACCAAGACGGTGAACTACGCCATCGGCGACCCCGAGCGGAAGTCGGAGGGCGTCACGGACGTCTCCGACACCCGCGTGGGGGAGTCGACGACGGTGGTCTTCCGTGGGCGCGAGCGGCCCCAGAGCGACGCGGTCGAGTTCAGACAGACGTCGACCGGCGTCTACCAGGCGACGCTCACGCCCAACGAGACGGGGTTCAGCCGGGTCATGGACGCCACGTACGCGGTGAACTACGCCAGCGAGTACGGGGCGTTCGGGCAGACCAGCGAGTTGCGTTCGGTGGTCCAGGCGACGGGCGGTCGGCAGTTCGAGCCGAACCAGGCGGCCGAAATTGCAGAGTTCGCCCGCCAGGAGTCCACGCGCGTCCGCACGCTGGAGCAGTCGTGGACGTGGCTCGCCATCCTGCTCGCCCTGCTCCTGTACTTCGCAGAAGTCGTGCTCCGTCGTCTTCAAGTGTACCGGGGGCGAAGCCGCAGCGAGAGTGGTCTGACATGAGTGCCCTCGGTTCCTCCATCAACCTCGCCCTCGTCCTCCTCGTCACCACGTCCGTCGTCGGAACGGCCGGTGCGACGATGTACTACCAACACTCCGTCGAACAGCTCGACACGCAGAACGCGGAGCTCCGCGAGCGGAACACGGAGCTGCGCAACGAACTGCAGTCGACCCGGGAACGGCTCGACGCGACGCGGACGCAACTGCGCGAGCTGAACCAGAGCCTCCAGACGACGCGGGGCGACGTCTCACAGGTCTCGGAGAGCCTCGACGAGACCGAAGAACAGCTCCAGTCGACCCAGAGCGAACTCTCCGAGACGTCGTCCGAGCTGCAGTCGACGAGACAGGACCTCTCGCAGACGCGCGACCGGGTCGACTCGCTCCAGTCGCGCGTCCAGTCGCTGGAGAACGACAAGCAGGAGCTCGAGGAGTCGCTCGACGAACTCGAGGCGGAGAACGACGAACTCGTCGACGAGAACGAGGAGCTCGAGAGCACCGTCAGCTCGCTCCGGTCGCAGGTTTCGGACCTGGAGAGCGATATCCAGTCGCTGCGGAACCGGGTCGACCAGCTCGAGAGTCAGATAGACACCATCTGCAGGCAGGCCGCAGAGCCCAAGCCGGCGGCGTGTAACTGATGGACGGGAGCGACACCCCGCGCGAGGACGGGGGTGAGAACCAGGGATGGTTCGAACGACGGCGGCAGCGCAGACGGGAGGCGGCCGACCGCGAGCAGGCCGAACGGGACGAGCGGGAACGGGCCGCGACCGACGAGCAGTACCGCGAGGACCTCGCGGCGCAACGGTCGGTCACGAACGCGGGGGAGTCACCCGAGACGCGGATGCGGCGCGCGCTGAAGCAGGTCCGCCGCGAGGGGTACAAGGTCGCCGTCATCTACGCGGCCGTCGACGCCGCCCTCGCGGCGCTCGTGGTGAACCTCCTCGTCCAGGTGCTGAAGCCGGAGCAGATTCCACTGACGCTCCCGTGGCCGCGCGTCCTCTTCGACGCCATCGTCGGCTACACCGGCGCGCCGCCCGCGCCGCTGCAGACGTCCATCGTCGCCGGGGTCGCCGCCGGTGTACTCGTCTTCGGCGGCGAGTTGCTCGCGCGGACGCGTCGGCCCTTCGTCGAACAGTTCGAGGGGGCGAACCCGGCGGTTCGGGAGGCGCTCCGGACGGCCCGCGACACCGTCGAGTCCGGGCGGGACTCCCGGATGGCGCTCGCACTCTACGAGGACGTGCTCGCACGCCTCCAGCGGACGTCGAGCATCGGCCTCGTGAACCTCAAGCGGGTCTTCCTGACCGTCGTCGTCGTCACCGCAGTGAGTCTCGCCAGCATCCAAGTCGCGGTGGTCGACCTCGACATCCGCGACCTGGGTCCCGAGACGAACACCGACGGGAGCGACCGGAGCTCCGAGTACGAGGGTCTCCAGGACGCCAGCGGCGTCCTCGGTGAGCCCGAGAACGTGACGGCGGGCGAGGAGACGCTGAACACGACGCTCGCGACACAGGGCGGCGGCGACGACGGTAGCGACAGCGCCCCCGCCGCCTACGACTCGAGCGGATTCGCCGGGAGCGGCGACGTGGAGGGACAGGAGGCCGGGTTCGCCGAGAGCGAACAGCTAGAAGACGCGGAACTCATCCGGGAGTACAACTTACGGATACGCGATACGGACGACAGCGACACCTGAAATGAGTGACATCGAACATCTCCAGTCGAAGTTGAGTCGGGTCCGCGAAGAGGTCGGCAAGCGCATCGTCGGTCAGACGGACGTCATCGAACAGATTCTCGTCTGCATCCTCGCCGACGGCAACGCGCTGCTCGAATCGAACCCCGGACTCGGCAAGACGTCGATGATCCGGACCCTGTCGGCGGTGACGGACCTGCAGTTCTCGCGCATCCAGAACACGCCGGACCTGATGCCCTCCGACATCACCGGCACGGAGATTATCCGCGAGTCCAACGGGGAGCGGGAGTTCGTCTTCGAGAAGGGGCCGGTGTTCGCGAACATCGTCCTCGCCGACGAGATAAACCGCGCGACGCCGAAGACACAGGCGGCGCTGCTCGAGGCGATGCAGGAGAAGCAGGTGACCGCCGCGGGCGAGACGTACGACCTCCCCCGCCCCTTTTTCATCCTCGCCACGCAGAACCCCATCGACCAGGGCGGGACGTACGCGCTGCCGGAGGCCCAGACGGACCGGTTCCTCCTGAAGATTCTCGTCGACTACCCCTCGTTCGAGGAGGAGCGACAGATCGTCCGCCTCTACACCGAGGGGGGACGCGTGCCGGACGTCGAGCGCGTGCTCTCGCGCGAGGAGATACAGGAGATACAGCAACTCGTCCGGGAGGTTCCCATCGCCGACGACCTGCGCGACCGGGCGGTGAACCTCGCCCGGGCGACCCGCGAGCACGACCAGATCGAGTACGGCGCGAGTCCGCGGGCGAGCATGGCGCTCGTCCTGACGGCGAAGGCCCGTGCGTTCCTCCGCGGGCGGAGCCACGTCAAGTGGGAGGACGTCGAGGCGATGGCGGCGCCCGTGCTCAGACACCGCATCATCGTCGACTTCCGCGCCGAGCGCGAGGGGCTGGACGCCGACGACATCGTCTCCGCCATCGTCGCGGAGTCGGGATGAGATGAGATGACCATCGACCCCGACTTCCTCGACGAACTCGACCGGTTCGACTCGTCGCTGAAGCGCGAGACCACCTCCCAGTACCAGGGCGAACAGGAGTCGCCCGACGTCGGCGAGGGGCTCACGTTCTCCGACTACCGGCGGTACGCACCCGGCGACGACACCCGGCTCATCGACTGGAAGCTGTACGCGCGGACCGAGGAGTACTACATCAAGCAGTACGAGGAGGAGCGCAACCTCACGGTCCACGTCCTCGTCGACTCGTCGGACTCGATGGACTTCGGTGAGGGGGACGAACACAAGTTCGAGTACGCAGCGAAACTCGGCCTCGGCTTCTGTTACCTGACGGCGGAGGAGAACAACGACTTCCGCTTCTCGACGTTCGGCGACGACTTCGAACGGCTCGACACCGGCCGCTCCAACCGCGGCGAACTGCTCCGCATCATCGACCTGCTGAACGACCAAGAACTCGGCGGGCGGACGGACTTCCGCGACGCTCTGGAGAGTTACACCGCGAGCATCTCCAGTCGGTCGCTCGTCGTCGTCCTCTCGGACTTCCTCGGAGAACTCGACGACATCGAGGAGGGGCTGGCGGCGCTGTCACGGAACGAACTCGTCACGGCGCAGGTGCTCTCGCCCGACGAACTCGACCCCGACGTGGTGGGCGATACGGTCTTCGAGGAGCCGGAGACTCAGCAGGAACTCCGCACGTACTTCGGCGGCCGACTCGCCCAGCAGTACCAGTCGCGCCTCGAACGGTTCACCGGCGAGGTGGCCGAACGGGCGAGTGACCTCCGGGCGACCCACGCGCTGGTGAACACCGGCGACGACTTCTTCGACGCGTTCGCGTCGCTGTGGGTCGGGTGAGAAGACGACGGCCCGACTGGGTACAAACGCTTCTGCAGATCGAGCCCTAATCGGTCCCGAAGCCGAACCGGTGTTTCGGCGTCGGAGCGACGACCCCTGACCCGCTGGCCACGAGCAGCCAGGTCGGTGAGACACCGTTCGTACAGCGGCGTGGGAGCGTTCGAGCGCGCGACGGCCGCGCCGTCACGCGCCGCCGCCTCGTCGGTCGTCACTATCCACTCTCGGCGGGGGCGTGCGGGGACGAGAAGTGAAGGGGGACGAGTGACTCACAGAACGACGGGCGACCGGACCCGCCAGAGTGGCCGAGCACACCACCCGCCACAGTCGCTTCGCTGACGACGGCGCATGCTGAAGTGACTTCCGAAACGCGGATGCCGATAGAATAAATTAGACTTCTGCGCTCAGTTGCTCGGGACGCCCTCGTCGTAGCGCGGCAGGTAGTCCCGGCCGCCCTTCTCGACGAGGAGTTCGCCGTCCTCGACGACGACTTCGCCGCCGACGATGGTGTGCGTCGGGAGGCCCGTCAGTTCCGTCCCGTGGAACGTCGAGTAGCCCGGTTCCATCGTGTGGTAGAAGTCGTCGTCCACGACGGCCGACTTCTCCAAGTCGACGATGACCATGTCGGCGTCGGAGCCCTCGGCGATGGCGCCCTTCCGCGGGTAGAGGCCCCAGCGCTTGGCGTTGTTCGTCGAGCACACCTCGACACAGCGCTCCATCGAGATGCGGTTCTTGTTGACGCCCTCGGACATCATCACCGGGAGGAGGTACTCGATGCCGTTGTTGTCACCGGGGATGGCGTCCCACATGTCGCCGTGTTTGCCCTCGCCCTTCTCCTTGAACTCCCGCTTGTGCGGGCAGTGGTCGGTGCCGACGTAGTCGACGACGCCCGTTCGGATGCCCTCCCAGAGGCGCTTCACGCTCGCGTCTCCTCTGAGGGGCGGCGAAATCTTCCCCCACGTCCCCAGCTCGGTGTCGTGCTTCGTGTGTGATAAGAAGGCGGGGAGGGTCTCGGCGTGGACGTTCACGCCCTTCTCCTGGTACCGTTCGCAGATGTCGACGCCCTCGCCCGTGCTCATGTGGACGATGTACGACCGCGAGTCCGTGAACTCGGTGAGCATGGCGATTTGCTCGATCTGCATCGCCTCCGCCACGTTGGGCGAGGCCTCGGTCCACGCTTCGAGGTCGTTCCGCCCCTCCTCCATCAGGTCCTGCCGGAGTTCGTAGGCGAGGTCCTCGTTCTCCGCGTGGAACATCACGACGCCGTGGGGCATCTCGGACACCTTGTCGAGCACCCGGTAGGTTCGGCCGGCGTCGGAGTGGTCGATGCCGAGTTCGGGCGAGGCGTGCTTGTACCAGTTGAAGAACACCTTGAACGAGCGGACGCCCTCCTCGGCGAGGTCCTCGATCTCCTCGACGTGGTGGTCTTGGTGGACGATGGCGTGATACGCGAAGTCGATGTAGGAGTTCTCCTCACCCACCGAACGGAAGAAGTCCATGTCCGGGAGGTAGGGGTCGGGCTGGAGCAGAAAGTTCACGACGCTGGTGACGCCGCCGTGGACCGCCCCGCGCGTCTCGGTCTCGAAGTCGTGAGCGAGACCCTCGTGGTAGTCGAACTCGTATCGGGAGAGCCCCCAGTGGACGTGCGGGTCGATGAAGCCCGGTACGAGGTAGTTCCCCTCGGCGTCGATCTCCTCGTCGGCGTCGGGCAGGTTCGCCGCCGCCCCGACGGCGACGATTTTCCCGTCCTTCGCGGCGACGCCGCCGTCGATGGTTCCGCTCGGGGTGACGACCCGCGCGTTCGTGACTCGTAAGTCCGCAGCCTCGGCTGTCATGACATGCGCAGTTCAGCGGTCTAGTATAAATAATTGCGTGTGGAGGGGGTTCGCGGCCGTGTGACCGGCCGGTGCGTCCCGTCGCTCGCGGACGGTCCTCCACGCGCGCGGCGGTTCACACACCCGTCGTCCGAATCGGACTCACGTCGCCTCTGTCCGACCGCCCTCTCCCTCGGCCCGGATCAACTCCCCGATGGTGGCGTGACACTCCTTCGGGTGCGTCGGGTGGACGGAGACGGGTTTGGGCTGTTCGTCGACGTAGAGGACGAGTTCGTAGCGCTTCGTGTACGTCCGGTAGGCGCTCCACAGGCCGACCACGAGGAAGCCGACGCCGACGAGTGGGTTCCGGGTGAAGACCACGTAGCCGCCGATGCCGACGAGCAAGAGGCTCATGACGACGAGGTCCCACTCGATGGGGTTGAGGGTGATGCGCGCGATGTCCCCGCGAGCAATCTTGTACCCCTGTTCCTCCGCGGGCTGGACGAACACGCTCTCCTCGTCGTACCCGATCCACCCCCCCGACCGGAGGCCCATCCGTCTGATGGTCGTCTCGGCCGGTCCCGCCGCGTCCTCGTTCATAACCGGGTCTCGGAGTGGACGTACTTTGCAGTTGTGAGACGGTGCGGCCCGGGAGAAGTCGAGAGCGACGACGGCGTCGCCGGTCGGGTCAGGTCGCGTCAGTCACCGGCGACGTCGGTCTCGCTCGTGTCGCCACGGAGGAGTCGCTCGTGGAGGGGGACGAACGCGTCGTCGTCCTCGGTGATTTCCTCCCAAGCGGTCAGGCCACGCTCGTCGCGGCTACCGGGGATGGTGTTGTCGAGGACGAACGCCGCGATGCCGCCGACGGCGATGGGCGTGCCCATGATGATGCCGATGGTCTCTGCCACCGCGGGGACACCGAGGACCGCACCGAGGACCGGCACCGACGAGAGGCCGGCCTCGAGCGTCGTCTCGGCGCTCTGGACGTTCGAGATGTACTGCGGGATGGAGAGGCCGGCGAACAGCCCGAAGCCGAGGACGAACACGTTGCGGTTCTGGTTCAGGTTGACGTACTGGAGCTGGGAGAGCCCGACGCCGACGATTTGCGCGAACATCGCCAGGAAGAGGCCGCCGACGATGGGGTTCGGGATGGTCGTCACGAGCGCACCGAACGCACCGACGTAGCCCACGACGATCATCACGACGGAGCCGACCTGAACGACGTAGCGGGAGGCGACGCCGGTAATGCCGATGGCGCCGATGTTCTCGGTGTACGACGTGGAACCGTTACCGGTGCCCATGATGCCCGCGAAGATGTTGCCGAACCCCTCCATGCCGAGGCCGTGGTTGACCCGGCGGGAGTTGGGCGCCCCCTCGCCGGCCATCCGGGCGACGGAGTGGTAGTCGCCGAAGCTCTCGATGGCCGACGCGAGCATCCCGGCGAACATGCCGACGACAAACGAGCCGGTGAACAGCGGCATCCCCCACTGGAACGGGACGATGGGGCGGACGAGCGGCGCGTTCGCGACCACGCTCAGGTCGACGAGGTTGGCGACGCCCGCCACCGAGAGGACCACAGCGAGCAGGTACGCCCCGCCGAGCCCCAACAACACGGGGAAGAGTTTGAACACGCGCGAGTAGCTGTCGAGGTACTGCGAGAACAGGACGATGAGCACGAGCGTGAGTCCCGCGAGGTACCAGTTCTGTGAGGCGCTGATAATCTGCGGGACGCTGATGAGCGCAAGGCCGATGAGCGCGATGACGACGCTGATGACGAGCGGCCCGATGAACCGCTTGAGCCGCCCGAAGATGCCGAGGTAGCCGATGACCACCTCCGCGGCCCCGGCGACGATGATAGCCCCCTGCAGTTCACGCATCATCACGGTCGGCGAGGCGTTGCTCGCCGCAAGCACGCCGATGATGGCGAGTGCGGGACCCAGCATCGAGAACGTCCCCCCCTGGACGATGGGGTAACGGTTCCCGATGGTCGACTGCGCCAGCGTGGCGATGCCGGAGACGACGAAGAACGTCCCGACGAGCTGTGCCGTGTTGGCGGGGTCGAACCCGACTGCACCCGCGAGGACGAGCGGGATGGCGATGGTCGACCCGACCATCGTCAGCCAGTGCTGGATGCCGAGCAGGACTGACTGCCCGAGCGGCGGCTTGTCGTCGATGCCGTACTCGACCATGCTCGACGAGCCACCGTCGGTGCGGACCTCCGGGTCGTCGCTCATGCTACCGCCCCGCTGTGCCGACGAGTTGAACTGTTGTGCGACATATGTTAAACGTCGACAGTACGTTACCCTGAAACTCTTGATAAAACTATTGGTGCTGACGGCTTCTTACGAGCCCGATGGACGTTGATTCAGCGGTTCTACTGTTAGTATCGAGATAGGAACGGTGACCCTGTCCGGGTGGCCCCGGTCACAAGTTACTTCACGGTCACCCTGGTCGGTGTCACCATGGTCTCACAACCGGAGTACGAGGTCCACGCCGACCTCGACGTGATGATCGAGACGCGCGACGGGACCCGGCTAGCGACGGACATCTACCGGCCGGCGGACCCCGACACCCGAGAGCCAGTGGACGAGGCGTTTCCCGTCCTCCTGGACCGGACGCCGTACGGGAAGCGCGGCGCACAGAGCCGCCACGGCGAGTGGTACGCCTCCCGCGGTTACGTCGTCGCCATCCAGGACGTCCGCGGGCGGTTCGACAGCGAGGGCGACTTCTACATCTGTGCGACGGAGGCCGAAGACGGCGCGGACACCGTCGAGTGGCTCGCCGAGCAGGAGTTCTGTGACGGCCAGGTCGCCACGCTCGGAACCTCCTACGGCGCCTGGGTCCAGAACGCCCTCGCCACGCAGGACCCCGAGGGGCTGGCGGGGATGTTCGTCAACATGGGAGCGGCCAACGCGCGCAAGGCGACCTTCCGGCACAACGGCGCGTTCGAACTCCGGTGGCTCTGCTGGGCGTTCACGCTCGGCGCGGGCTTCGCCCACGAGTCGCTCTCGGACCCCGACGTCCAGCAGACTTTCGCCGACGTCGACGTTCGAGACGTGCTGGAAGACTGGCCGCCCCGGCGGGGCGAGACGGCGCTCGCGGAACTGCCCGACTACGACGAGTGGGCGTTCGACATCATGGAGACGGGTACGGCGAGCGACGACCTGTGGCAGAACCCCGGCGTCAACTTCGAGCGCTACTACGACGAGTCGGCCGACGTCCCCACCGTCTACTCCGGCGGCTGGTACGACTCGTACACGAAGGCCACCTGCGACAACTTCGTCGGACTCAGCAGTCGAAAAGACGAGGACCACTACCTCATCGTCGGCCCGTGGACCCACCTCGCGCGGCTCCCCGGCGGGCACGACCACTCCGACACGCTCCTCTACCCGCCACTGACGTGGGAGGTTCCCACCGCCGGTGACCTCGCGTTCGGCGACGACGCCGTCAAGAAGTACCGCGAGACCCGCCTCCGGTTCTTCGACCAGTACCTCAAGGGCGAGGACGCCTTCGCCGACGAACCGACCGTCCAGTACTTCCTGATGGGGACGGGCGACGGCCACCGGACCGAGGACGGGTTGCTCTTTCACGGCGGAGAGTGGCGCTCGTCGGAGGAGTGGCCACCCGAGGAGACCGAGTTCACGCGCTACTACGCACACGCGGACGGGACGCTCTCGCCCGAGGAACCCACCGCGGAGGAGTCGTCGACGAGCTACGAGTTCGACCCGCTCGACCCTGTCCCCTCCGTGGGCGGGAACTCCTCGTCGTACCTCACGTACGAGCCGCGCGACGAGTCGGTGCGCGCGTACCCGCTCGGTGACCGGAAGCTCATCGACTTCGTCGGCCGGGGACCGTTCGACCAGCGCGAACACGACTGGGTGTGGGGAGAGGGGGACGGAGAGCCGCTGGAAGCGAGAGACGACGTCCTCGTCTTCCGGACGCCGCCCCTCGAAGAGGACGTCGTAATCGCCGGCCCCATCCGCGTCCGGGTCTACGGCGAGACGGACGCGGCGGACACCGACTTCACCGCGAAACTCATCGACGAGTACCCCGCGAGCGACGACCACCCCGACGGCTACGCGCTGAACCTCTGTGACTCCATCTGCCGGGGTCGCTACCGCGGCTACCGCGACGAACCCGATTTCGTCACTCCTGGCGAGGTGTACGAGTACTACATGGAGCCGTACCCGACGGCGAACGTCTTCGAGGAAGGCCACCGCATCCGCCTCGACGTCTCCTCGTCGAACTTCCCGCGGTACGACGTCAACCACAACACCGGCGAGGCGCTGTACGGCGGCGCGGACGACGTCGACCCGGTGGTGGCGACGAACACCGTCCACCACAGCGCGACGCACCCGACGCACGTCGAACTGCCGCTCCAGCCCCGGTAGTCGGAGTCGGCGTGACGGCTTCTTTCGCGGCAACGCGAGACGCCCGTGAGCAGTAGGTCACTCGCTCACTCGTCCCTCGTGCGAGTCGCTCACTGCGTTCGCTCCCGCGCGTCGGCCCGCACCGCAGTTGTCGCGTGGCCGTCAGACGAGTGACCGCCGGACGAGAGGGGCCCGAGGGGAGCCGACGACCCGCCCTCAGTCCCCACCCGCGCAGGCCCGCTCGTACGACTTTCGGAGCGAGCGGACGGCGTACTCGCCGGCCATTTCGGTCTTGTACTCGGGGTCGGCGTGCATCTCGTCGGTGGGGTCCGCGTCCGCACGGACCGTCTCTGCCACCGATTCGAGCGCCTCGTCGTCCAGTGGGGAGCCGACCAGGTCGTCGAGCGCGTCGTCGATACGGAGCGGGATGCCGGCAGCGTTGCCGACGGCGAGGCGCGCCGTCTCGACGAGCGGTTCCGCCGCGGTGGGGTCGTCGACGCGGACGGCCGACCCGGCGCTCACCGTGGGCCACGTCTGTGCGCCGCGCTTGAGTTCGACGAACGAACTCCCCGAACGGTCGACGGGGAACGGGTCGCGCGGGAAGGAGACGCTCGTGATGAGTTCGTTCTCCTCCAGGTCGGTGAACATGTAGCCGATGAAGTAGTCGTCGGCGGGGATGGTCCGCTCGCCCTCGACGGACGCGACGTGGAGTTCGCCGCCGAGCGCCGACAGGACCGTCGGGTAGTTGCCAGCGGGGTCCGCCTCCGCGATGCTCCCGCCCATCGTCCCCCGGTTCCGGACGGCGGGGCCGGCGATCTGCTCTGCGGACTCGGGGATGATCTCCAGCACCGACCGGAGTTCGTCGTGGCGTTCGAGGGTGCGGTGCCGCGTCGTCGCACCGATCTCCACCTCGTCGTCGCGGACGTCGACGAACGCGAGGTCGTCGAGGCGGTTGATGTCGACGAGTCGGTCGGGCGAGGCGAACCGGTTCGCCATGATGATGCCGAGCGACTGGTTGCCGGCGAGGAGTTCGGCGTCGAAGTGCTCCTCGAGGAGTTCGAGCGTCTCCGACACGCTCTCGGGCCGGTCGTACTCGAACTGCGTGGGCTTCATCGGTTCACCCCCTCGGTCCCGACACCTGCATCGCGGAGCCAGCGACGGACGCGGTGGCCGGTCGCGGGAATCTGGTCGACCACGATGCCGAACTCCGCCAGCGCGGCGTTGAGGGAGGTGGCGATGGCGGCGGGGCCGTCGATCATCCCACCCTCGCCCGTCCCCTTCGCGCCCGTCGCCGTGTACGGCGACGGCGTCTCCTGGTGGTACAGTTCGAGGTCGGGCATGTTCTTCACCGACGGGAGGAGGTAGTCGAACAGCGTGATGGCCTGCGGCTGGCCGTCGTCGGCGTAGCCGAACTCCTCGTACAGCGCGGCGCCGATCCCCTGCGCGAGGCCGCCCATCGCCTGTCCGTCGACGATCATCGGGTTGAGCCTCGTCCCGCAGTCCCGCAGCGTGTAGAACTTCAGTATCTCGACCTGTCCGGTCCGGGTGTCCACCTCGATGACCGGCGCGTTCGCGGCGAACGCGGCCGTCGGGTAGACCGGCAGTTTCCCGGTCAGCGCCTCGTCGAACTCCTCGCGCACCGAGGCGGGGTGCTGGTAGTCGTACGACGCGGCGGTGTACTCGCGCTCGTCGTCGCGTTCGACCAGTTCCGCGAGGCCGAGTCGCTCGCGCGTCTCGACGTGTTCGACCGCCCCGTCGCGGTAGACGACGTCCTCGGTCTCACAGTCGAACTCGCGCGCGCCGAGTTCGCGGAGACCCGTCTTCAACTGCTCGCCGAGGCCCTCCGAGGCGCCCGAGAGCATCACGGCCATCCGTGAGGCGGCCGTCCCGTACTCCGTGGGTGCCTCGACGCTGTCCAGGTAGGACACCGCGACGTCGTCGGGGGTGAGTTCGAGCGCGTCGGCCAGGAGTTGCGCGACGATGGTCCGGTGGCCCTGCCCCTGCGAGTCGGTGGCGATGAACGCCTCGACGCTCCCGTCCGCTCTGACCCGCCCCCGGAGGTGTTCGGGGAGTTCGGCCACGTCGTCCCTGTCGCGGTCCGCGAGCGTGTCGCGGTCGGTGCGCTGGCGGTCGGTCCAGTCCGACCCCGACACCCCGGGTTCGACGTGGACGGAGGGAGAGACGGCACGGATGTACCCCTCCTCGCGGCGCTGGTCGACCACCTCGGGGTCGAGCAGCCCTCCCTCGACGCGCTCCTCCTCGTCGACGATGTCGACGATGCGGTCGAACGCCGCCGGGAAGTCGCCCGAGTCGTAGATGTTCTTCGAGGGGAGGACGTACGGCATCTCCTCCGCGGAGATGAGGTTCTGGCGCTTGAACGTCGCGGGGTCCATCCCGAGTTCGCGGGCCGCCTCGTCGACGACCATCTCGATGGCGTACAGGTGCGAGGGGACGCCGAAACCCCGGTACGCCGTCTGGCACGTCTTGTTCGTGATGGCGAGTTCGTACTCGTAGCCGACGTCCTCGATGTGGTAGGCGTTGGTCAGCACCGCCAGGGGCTTCAGCACCTGGTTCACGGGGTAGCGGGGGTACGCCCCGAAGTCGTCGACGAACCAGACGTCCAGTCCCCGGATAGTGCCGTCGTCGTCGACGGCCAGTTTCACCTTGTAGTCACGCTCCGAGGAGTGCATGTCGCCGCCCTGGAGGTTCTCGACGCGGTCCTCGACGAACTTCACTGGCGTGCCGTCGAGATACTGCGACGCCATCGCCGCCAGACAGCAGTAGCGGTGGATAGCGATCTTCGTCCCGTAGCTCCCGCCCACGTCGGCCGGCACGTTCAGCCGGACCTTCTCGGGTGGGTAGCCGAGGGTGTCGTAGACGGTGTCGTCGACGAGCGTGTGCAACTGGATGTTGCAGTCGATGTCGAAGGCGTCGGCCTCGGGGTCGTACTGCGCGACGACGCCCGCCGTCTCCAGCGGGACGCCCGAGATGCGCCCCCACGAGTACTCGCCCTCGACGACGTGGTCGGCCTCCTCGAACGCCGTCTGTGGGTCGCCGAACTCGAACCGCTCCGAGTCGGGGACGTTCGTGCCGACGTCTTCGTGGAGGACGTGTTCGTCCTCTCGCGCTTCCATCGCGTCCGCGACGGCGTCGAGTTTCTCGTAGTCGATCACGACCCGGTCGGCGATGTCCTCGGCGGCGTACCGGTCGGAAGCGACGACGGCCGCGACAGGTTCACCCGCGTACAGTACCTTGTCGGTGGCGAGCGACCACTCCTCGAACTCCTCGAGGCCCGAGGGCATCGGGTTGTACTTCTCTTTGATGTCCTCGCCCGTGATGACGAGTTCACAGTCGGGGTGGTCCAGTGCCCGCGAGACGTCGACCTCCTCGATGCGGGCGTGTGGGTGGACGCTGCGGACCAGCGCCATGTGGAGGCAGTCCGGCGGGGTGATGTCGTGGATGTACTCCGCGCGTCCCGTCAGGATGTCGTAGTCCTCGACGCGCTTCACCGACTGGCCCGTGTACGACTCGCGCTCGCTCGTCGGGGCCGCGTCGCTCCCGGCCTCGGCCTCTGCGCGGGACATCTACTCGCCCCCCTCGCCGTCGACGGCCAGTTCGGCGGCGGCGCGCTCGACGGCGCTGTAGATGTTGTGGTAGCCCGTACAGCGGCAGATGTTGTCCGACAGGGCCGTCTTCACCTCCTCGCGGGAGGGGTCGGGGTTCTCCTCGAGGAGTTCGAGGGCGGACATGACGAACCCGCTCGTACAGAAGCCACACTGGAGGGCGTGTTCCTCGTGGAACGCCGACTGGAGGGGGTGGAGTTCGCCGTCGTCGGCGAGGTTCTCTACCGTCTCGAGTTCGAGACCGTCCGCCTGGACCGCGTAGGTGAGACACGACTTCACCGTCGCTCCCTCCATCATGACCGTGCAGGCGCCGCAGACGCCGTGTTCACAGCCGACACGGACGCCGCGGAGTCCACACTCCTCGCGCAGGAAGTCGGAGAGCTTCAGGCGGGGTTCGACCTCTCGGGTGATCTCCTCACCGTTGACAGTCAGGGTGACGGTCTCGGTCGGGCGAGCCTCGTCTCCCTCTGTGGTACCGGTACTCATAACGGCCTCTTTTGCCCCTCGTGTGATAATCCTTGCGTCGAGACGGGGGGCGGACGGGGGACGCTACTCCGCGTCGTCGCCGAACGCGCCGGCCGCCGCCAACTCGTCCAGTCGCTCCTCGGAGTAGCCGAGGTCCGCGAACACCTCGCGGGTGTGCTCGCCCAGTTTCGGCGGCGGCGACCGGAACCCGCTCTCGGCGTCGGTGAAGTTCAGCGGGTGCTCGATGGTCGGGACGGTCCGCTCGCCGTCGGACACCTCGCTCACGACGCCGCGCGCCTCGGTCTGTTCGTTGTAGAGCGCCTCCTCGACGGACTGGACCGGCCCGGCGGGGACGCCCGCGTCGACGAGGACGTCCATCCACTCGTCTGTCGTCTTCGCCGCGAGCGCGTCCTCGATTTCGGCTTCCAGTTCGCTCATGTGCTCGACCCGGTCGGCGTTGGTGTCGAACCGCTCGTCCTCGGGGAGGTCCGGGCGGCCGATGGCGTCACAGAAGTCGCGCCAGAGCTTCTGGTTCAGACAGGCGACGTTGAGGTGACCGTCCGCCGTCGCGTACGTCTGGTACGGGGCGAGCACCGGGTCCTTCGTCCCCATCCGTGTCGGCTGCTCGCCGGCGAACACCTTCCCGGCCTGCTTCGTGAGCCACGGGAGCGTCGCGTCGAGCATGCCGAGTTCGACTCTGTCCCCCTCGCCCGTGCGTTCGCGCTTGTAGAGGCCGTTCATCACCCCGAACGCAGCCCACATGCCCGTGATGAGGTCGGTCTGCGGGAGGCCGACCTTCACCGGTCGACCCTCGGGGTCCGGCTCGCCCGTGACGCTCATGATGCCGCTCATCCCCTGTACGAGGAGGTCGTAGCCTGGCCGCTGACTCCACGGGCCCGTGTCGCCGAACGCGGAGATGGAGCAGTAGACGAGCCCCGGATTCATCTCGGAGAGGGTGTCGTAGTCGACGTCGAGGCGGTCGGCAACGCCGGGCCGGAAGTTCTGCACGAAGACGTCCGCCTCCTCGACCAGGTCGTACAGCGCCGCCTTCCCCCCGTCGCTCTTGAGGTCCAGCTCCACGGAGCGCTTGTCGTAGTTGAGCGTCCAGTAGTAGGGGGACTCGCCGTCGACGAACGGCGGGCCTGAGTGTCGGATGTCGTCGCCGGTGCCGGGGCGTTCGACCTTGATGACGTCGGCGCCCTGGTTCGCCAGCATGAGCGAACAGAACCCTCCCGTGACGAACGTCGAGAGGTCGACCACCGTCACGCCGTCGAGGATGCGTGTGCCGTTCGTGTCCATGCGTCGTAGCCTCGGGGACGGGGCAAAAACGTTGCCGTTACTCGCGTGTGCACGCGTTCACGAGTTCGGTCCGCCCGTCCCGACGGCCGACAGCCACAGGAGCGAGACGGCGAGCACCGTCACGGCCATCGCGACGAAGCCGAGCGCGAACGAGTTCGTGTCGAGGAGCGTCCGGCCGAGGAGCCACGGGTAGACGACGGCACCGACGTTCCCGACGAGCAGCATCGCGACGAGGGTGACGCCGGCGTCGTCGGCCAGTTCCGAGAAGGCCAGTGCGAACAGCGGTCCGAACGGGACGCCGAACCCCAGTCCGGTTCCCACGACGGCGGCGACGAGGAGCGACGGGGAGCCCACCTGGAGTGCAAGGGCGAGAAGCGAGAGCACGACGGCGGTGCCGACGAACGAGACGAGGACCGTCCGGCGGTCCCCCACGCGTTCGGAGAGGTGGCCACCGACCGCCCGTCCGACGACGGTGGCCAGCGAGAAACCGACGAGCGTCGCCGTCACCGGCACGCCGACGCCACGGAGGACGTCCGGGTACCAGGTGCCCGCGACCATCAGGAAGCCGAACGTGGCCATGTTCCCCAGACCGAGGACGAGGCCGGTCGACGAGCGGAGCGGCGCGAGATACGCCGCGACGGGAAGGGTCGCCTCGGTCCGGACGCCCGGGAGCGTCGCGGTCCCGACTGCCCCGGCAACCATGAGCGCGGCAGCCCCCACGGCGGGGACGGCCGGCGTCCACTGGACGAGCACCGGTGCGGAGGCGAGGCCGACGGCGAAGCCGAGCGTGAACAGCGCACCCAGGAGGCCCTGTGCGGTCGCCGTCCGGTCGGGGACGCGCCGCCCGACGTACTTCATCGCGGCGACGAACGCGATGCCCTGCCCGACACCGAGCAGCCCACGCGACGCGAGCGCGGCCGGGAGCGTCACCCATCCGCCGAGGACCGCCGCGAACGCCGTCACCGCGAACCCCGCGGCACACACCCGGGGGACGGACAGCACCCGCGTGAGGCGGTCGGCGAAGAGGGCGACGAGGCCCTGCGCGAGGAGGAACAGCGTCATCCCGAACCCCGCCGCGTCGGGGGCGACGCCCCGGTCGATGAGGAGCGAGACGACCGCACCGTAGGAGCCGACGGCGACACCGAGACCGAACAGCCCCGTCCCGAGCGCCGCGAGCGCCCGTCGCGGGAGACGCGTCGTCCCCGCCACCGTCAGGGTTCGAGGACGGTGGTCCCGAACGTCTCGCCCGCGCGAAGCGCCTCGTGGACCGCGGGCACCTCGTCGAGGCCGACGCGCCGACGGACCACGGGGTCAACCCGGCCGTCGGCGAAGAGACGGGCGGCGCGGACCACCTGGTCTCTCGTCGCGTAGCGCGAGCCGAGGAACGACGCCTCCCTCACCACGTACTCCTTCATCGGGACGTCGAACGTCCGGTCGTGGTGGGTGGTGAGCGAGACGACCTGTCCGCCCATCGCCATCGCGTCCCAGGCGTCGCGGAGTGTGGCGGTGTCGCCGACAGTGTCGACGACGACGGTCGGCCCGTCGCCGGACGGGGTCGCGTCGCGGACCCGGGAGGCGAAGTCGTCCGCGGAGGCGTCGACGGGAACGACCGTGTCCGGCGTCAGTCCGTCGACGTGCGCGAGTCGCTCGGCGTCGACGTCGGCGGCGACGACGTGAGCCCCGCGACTCGCAGCCAGCTGCGAGAGGTGGACGCCGATGCGGCCGGCGGCGCCGACAACCAGCACCGAATCGGTGTCGTCGACGGCCGTCCGTTCGCAGACGTGTAGCGGCGTCGCGAGGCCGTCCGTGGCGATGGCGCCGGCGGCGAAGCTCGTTTCGTCCGGGAGCGGAAGCGCGTTCGCGGCCGGGAGGACGGCCGACTCGGCGTAGGCGCCGTCGCAGTTCACGCCGTACCAGCCGCCGAAGTTCGTACAGCGGTTGTCCGCGCCGCGCCGGCAGTGGTCACAGGACCCACAGGTGAGGTAGAAGTACGCGAGGACCCGGTCGCCGACGGCCAGGTCGACGCCGTCGCCCACCGACTCGACGACGCCCGCGAACTCGTGGCCGGGAATCCGTGGCGTGAGCGCAGGGTCGTCGGAGAGACCACCCTGGACGGCGTTCTCGATGGTCCGCGTGACGGCACAGGCGCGCACGTCGACGCGAACCTCGCCGGGACCAGGTTCGGGTCTGTCGACCTGCTGGACGGTGAGGTCGCCGCCCCACTCGTCGAGGACGACGGCGTTCGTCGAAGGCATGCGACGAGGTGTGAGAGGAGAGGTGAAAAGCGTTGGCGTGGCGGACCTCGAGACGGGTGGCCGCCGTGGTACCAGGCTGTGTCGGCAGAACAATTATCACACCCCGGTATCGTTGTTTATTTGCCATGTCAAATACAGGTATGTCCGAGCAGTCGAACAGCGAGGCGTCGACGAGCATCGTCGAGTACGACATCGAGGACAAACCGCCGGTCGGCGAGGCGATTCCGCTGGGCATCCAGCACCTGCTCGCGATGTTCCTCTCGACCGTCGCACTCCCCATCGTCATCGCGGGCGCCATCGGTCTCGGACAGGCGGACACAACGTTCCTGCTCCAGATGGCGCTGCTCGTCGCCGGCGTCGCCACCATCGTCCAGGCGTACCCCGTCGGACCGGTCGGCGCCCGCCTCCCCATCGTGATGGGGACGAGCGCCATCTTCGTCGCGCCGCTCATCGACGTGGGGAGCCAGTTCGGCCTCGCCGCCATCTTCGGGGCGGTTATCGTCGCGGCGCCGGTCGAAATCGTCATCGGCTACTTCATCGACGACGTGCGGGGGCTGTTCCCCCCGCTCGTGACGGGCATCGTGGTGATGCTCGTCGGCCTCACCCTCATCCCGGTGGCGATGGACTACGCCGCCGGCGGCCCGGGCGCGTCGACGTACGGCAACGTCGAGAACGTCGGCCTCGCGGCGCTCGTGTTCCTCGTCGCCGTCGGCGTCAACCAGTTCTTCGACGGCTTCCTCCGGATGACGAGCGTCCTCGTCGCCGTGGTCGTCGGCTACACCGCCGCCATCCCGCTCGGCCTCCTCGACCTGAGCGGCGTCGCGACGGCGGGCTGGTTCGCGTTCCCCGTCCCACTGCGCTACGGCGTCGAGTTCCAGCCGAGCGCCATCCTCGTCGTCGCCTTCGCGTACATCATCACGGCTATCGAAACCATCGGCGACGTCTCCGGTACCACCGAGGCCGTGGGGCGTGACCCCGACGGTGAGGAACTGAAGGGTGGCCTCGTCGCCGACGGCGTCATGAGCGGCATCGCGGGCGTGTTCGGGGCGTTCCCGAACACCTCGTTCTCGCAGAACGTCGGGCTCATCAGCTTCACGGGGGTGGCGAGTCGCTACGTCGTCGCAATCTGTGGCGGCTTCCTCGTCGTCCTCGGCTTCGTCCCGAAGGTGGCTGCCGTCGTCGCCGCGATGCCGAACCCGGTGCTCGGCGGGGCCGCCGTCGTCCTCTTCGGGATGATCTTCTCGGTCGGCGTCCGCATCCTCACTCGTGCACAGCTCACGCAGCGGAACCTGACCATCGTCGCCGTCTCCGTCGTCCTCGGTCTGGGCGTCGAGGTCCGTCCCGACGTCCTGTCGAGCCTCCCGGAGGACCTCCGTCTGCTCGCCGGGTCGGGGCTCATCGCCGGCGGCGTGACCGCGCTCGTGTTGAACATCGTGCTGCCGTCCGACGAGGAGCCGACCCCCGACCCCGCCGGCGTCGCTCCCGAGAGCGTGGACGACTGACCGGGGGGCACGAGAGCCGCCCGCGAGGGCCGGAGGGCCGACGCGACCCGCTTTACACGTAGTCGGCGTCGGTGTCGACGGTGTGGCCCGGGAGGACGCCGGAGCGTTCGAGCGTGTAGTAGCCGACGGCGTGGAGGACGCCCGCGGCGACGAGACCGTTGAGCGACGCGATTCCCGGAATCAGTTGC
>NZ_JBEPXO010000058.1:0-24355 GCF_041641895.1 Salinigranum sp.
CACTCGGCCCGAAAGGGATGGACAAGATGCTCGTCGACTCGATGGGCGACGTCACCATCACGAACGACGGCGTCACCATCCTCAAGGAGATGGACATCGACAACCCGACGGCCGAGATGATCGTCGAAGTCGCCGAGACCCAGGAGGACGAGGCTGGTGACGGCACGACGACGGCCGTCGCCATCGCGGGTGAACTCCTGAAGAACGCCGAGGACCTCCTCGAGCAGGACATCCACCCGACGGCCATCATCAAGGGCTTCCACCTCGCCTCGGAGAAGGCCCGCGCGGAGATCGACGACATCGCGGAGCACGTCGACCCCGACGACGAGGAGCTGCTGAAGAAGGTCGCCGAGACGTCGATGACCGGCAAGGGCGCCGAACTCAACAAGGAGCTCCTCGCGGAGCTCATCGTCGGCGCCGTCCAGCAGGTCACCGTCGAGGCCGACGACGGCTCCTACGTGGTCGACCTGGAGAACGTCAACATCGAGACGCAGACCGGTCGCTCCGCGAGCGAGTCCGAACTCCTGACGGGCGCGGTCATCGACAAGGACCCCGTCCACGAGGACATGCCGGTCGAGTTCGACGAGGCCGACGTGATGCTCATCAACGAGGCCATCGAAATCGAGGAGGCCGACGTCGACACGCAGGTCAACATCGACTCGCCCGACCAGCTCCAGAAGTTCCTCGACCGCGAGGAATCGCAGCTGAAGGAGAAGGTCGAGCAGATCGAGGCCACGGGCGCGAACGTCGTCTTCTGTCAGAAGGGTATCGACGACCTCGCCCAGCACTACCTCGCGAAGAAGGGCATCCTCGCCGTCCGTCGCGTGAAGAAGTCCGACATCAAGTTCCTGAAGAACGTCCTCGGCGGCTCCATCGTCTCGGACCTCGACTCCGCCACCGCGGATGACCTCGGGCACGGCTCCGTCCGCCGCGACGAGCAGGACGAGCTGTTCTACGTCGAGGGTCCCGACGCACACGGCGTCACGCTGCTGCTGCGCGGTTCCACCGACCACGTCGTCGACGAACTCGAGCGCGGCATCAACGACGCGCTCGACGTCGTCACCTCGACCGTCACCGACGGCCGCGTCGTCGCGGGCGGCGGTGCCATCGAGGTCGAACTCGCCTCCCGGCTCCGCGACTACGCTGACTCCGTCGAGGGCCGCGAGCAGCTCGCCGTCGAGGCCTTCGCGGATGCGCTCGAACTCGTCCCGCGCGTCCTCGCCGAGAACGCCGGTCTCGACGCCATCGACACGCTCGTCGACCTCCGCGCCGCCCACGAGGACGGCCAGGTCCGCGCCGGCCTGAACGTCTTCAGCGGCGACGTCGTCGACACGTTCGACGCGGGTGTCGTCGAACCGGCCCACTCGAAGGAGCAGGCGCTCTCTTCGGCCACCGAGGCCGCGAACCTCGTCCTCAAAATCGACGACATCATCGCTGCCGGCGACCTCTCCACCGACAAGGGTGACGACGAGGAAGGCGGTGCCGGCGGCATGGGCGGTATGGGCGGCATGGGCGGTATGGGCGGCGCGATGTGACGTCGGTCCACGACAGACTCTAAACCGTCGGCTCCACCCGACACGGCCGTTCCACGCCACCGACCCCCGAACCGCCACTCGACCACCCGTCTCTCGTTTCTTCGCGCGTCCTCGTGGCGAGCCGTCGCTCCGTCGTCGCGCTGCCTGTGATCCCGCCAGTGACATTTATGTGCGCACCTGTTGACGGTCTGGTATGCGGTCGGTTCCATCGCCCGGGGCGTCACAGGCCGCCGCGGCACCGCTCCGCCCGTCCGGAGGGGGTGACGGGTGACGGCCCCCGGTCCGGCCAGTTCCTACGCAGTCGGTGACGCCGTGACTCACCCGTCGCTGGACTCGGTTCCGGACGGGACGAACCTCCTCCTCGTCGGCGACGACGCGAGCGGCGCGCCCGACGTCGTCTACCGAATCCTCGCGCAGGCACCGCAGGCGGCCGAACGTGTCGTCCTCGTCACGACGGAGGCGGAGGCCGGAACGGTCGTCGAGCGGTACCAGTCGGTGCTCGCCGACCCCGAGGCGCTCGACCACCTGTTCGTGGTCGACGCCTCGACGTCCGGGATGTCCCGCGACGTCGGTCCTCTCTCCCCGACCCACGTCGAGGCGGCCGCCTCGCCGGCCGACATCACCGGTATCGGCATCGGCATCACGAACCACCTCCGCTCGATTGGGACCGACCGGGTGCGACTCGGGCTGGTCTCGCTCTCGCCCGTCCTCGAGCGACTGGGCGCCGAACGCACCTTCGCGTTCCTCCACGTCCTGACGGGTCGCGTCCGACAGCACGGACACTTGGGGACGTTCGTCGTCGACCCGACCCGTCACGAGACGGAACACGTCGACGTCCTGCGGTCGCTCACCGACGGTAGCTTCCGGTTCCGAGTGACCGACGACGGGCGCGCGTTCCGCGGCGAGGGGGCCGTCGACGCTGTCGGGGAGTGGACGCCGCTCGACTGATCGTCGCGCCGGGACGCCACCTCGGACTGAAATCGAAACTGGATTGATTAGTTGTACTCGGTTCGTTTCTGCGCTAGATTATTGTACTTGTATGCTGATTTAGCATGAGTTAAGTAGCCCTCGCGTAAAGGGCGAGTATGCACACCCTTCTCCTCGACAGCGACGACGTCGACCACAACACGCAGTATCCGGAGCTCATCGTCGCTATCGAAGAGGCGTTCGCCGCCTACGAGCGCGGCCACGCACAGATGCCCGCGAAGTCCTACATCGACCTCCCCCAGTACAACGGCGACTTCCGGTCGATGCCCGCATACCTCGACGTCCGTGGCGGCGAACTCTCCGCGAGTCAGGGCGGTTCGGACGAGTCCCGCGCCGCCGGAGACTGGGACGCGGCGGGCATCAAGTGGGTGAACGTCCACACCGACAACAACGCGGAGTACGACCTGCCCACGGTCCTCGGGACGATGATCTACTCCGACCCGCGCAACGCCTACCCGCTGGCCATCATGGACGGCCGCGAACTCACGATGAAGCGGACGGGCGCGGCGGCGGCCGTCGCCACCGACCACCTCGCCGTCGCCGACGCCGACTCGCTCGGTATCGTCGGCGCCGGCGTCCAGGCGTACACCCAGTTGGAGGCCATCTCCACCGTCCGTGACATCGAACGGGTGGTCATCTCCGACCTCGACGACGACCGGGTCCGGCGGTTCGTCGAGACGTTCGAGGACCGCTTCGACGTCCGCGGCGGCTCCGTCGAGGAGGCGGCCGCGTGCGACGTCCTCTCGACGGTCACGCCCGTCGAGTCACCCATCGTCAACGAAGTGGGCGACCACACCCACGTCAACGCGATGGGGGCCGACGCCGCCGGCAAGCACGAACTCGCAGACGACCTCCTCCTCGACGCGAAAATCGTCATCGACGACCACGAGCAGTGTACCCACTCGGGAGAGGTCAACGTCCCCTACAGCCGAGGCGTCCTCACCGACGACGACATCTACGGCGAAATCGGGCAGGTCGTCGTCGGGGAGAAAGCGGGACGCATCGACGCCGACGGCGTCACGGTCTTCGATTCGACGGGACTCGCCATTCAGGACGTCGCCGCGGCACACGTCGTCTACGAACACGCGACGGAGAACGACAACGGGACGCCGTTCGACTTCTTCGGCCTCTGAGGCGACGCCGCTCGTCGTCAGCCCTCGACGCCCGACCGGAGGCAGGTCCCACAGGCGTCGACTCGACTCCACTCGACGTTCGCGTCCCCCGTGCCGACCCGGTCGCCAGACGCGACTGCGTCGGCGTCGGCGACGGCGACCGGGTCGGGCGTGACCGCCGTGTCCACCGCGGCCGACGGTGCCGGTCGGAGTTCGAGGGCCGCGAGGAGGATTCCGACGTCGGTTGCAGAGAACAGCCGCGTCCGTTCGTCGAGATATCGACGCGTCTCGGCGTCGAACCCGAGCGTCGACACCGTCGTCCCGGTGACCCGACCGAGGACCTGACGGGCGTACGCGCTCCCCGCCGAGGACCCCTGAGGCGTCCGGCCGTACTTCGACTCGACGAACGAGGCGAAGTCCGCGACCGACACCGAGGCGTTGGGGGCGGCGTTCGTCCCCGACTGCCGGTGCGGTGCGGCGGACAGCCCCACGTCGGGGAACGATCGCCCGCCGGAGTTCATCGCGACGAGGAGCCTCGTGTTCGCCTGCCGCGCCTTCCGCGTCCCGAGCCGAGCGGTCGCCGGGTCGGCGAGGACGTGTTCGGCCCAGACGAGCGTCTCCAGATACGTGGCGATGACCTCCTCGTCGAGACCGACCGAGAGGTCCTGGTGGAACCCCTCGTGGGCGAACAGCGGCGCGAGGACGACGAACGGTTCGCCGTCGAGGACCGGGTCGACGAGAATCGTCGGGTCGCCGTCCTCGACGAGGACCTCCATACACCCGCCCGAGAGGGTCGGTCGTCGCTGGACCGCGTAGGGGCGGCCGAACTCGTTCTCCCCGTCGAGGATGACGCTGTCGACGCCGCGTGCGACCGTCCCCGGGTTCGCGAGCACACCCGCCAGCGCCTCGGCGTCGAAGGCACCCTCCCGGTCGACGAACCGGTTCCGGACGTCGGGGTCGTCGAACCGGGCGAGCGCCCGGTCACGCTCCCCGGGGGTGAGTCGGTCACGCCCGACGAAGCGGTCGAGGTGTGCCGCGAGCCGTTCGCGAACCCCGTCGGAGTCGTCGTCGACGCCGTCGCCGGGTGGGGCGCCGTCGGGGTACATCGCGGGCGCGAAGTAGTCGGGGTTCGTCGGCTCGTACGCCTTGAACCACTGGGTGGCCCGCTCCAGTGAGAGGAGCGGCCCGTCCAGTGCTCGCGTGAACGACCCGCGCGGGCGGCCGTCCACGACGAGGCCCGCGCCGCCGAACGAGACCACCGCCCCCTGGCTGACCGGCCCGTCGACGACCAGTCGAACTCCCGTCGGCGTCACTGTCGCCTCGAGCACGTCTAGCAGTCGCCGTCGCCTCCGGCCCGACTGCGGTTCGACGATGTACGTCCGGACGCGCACTCGGTCGGCGTCGACGGCGTCGACGCGCTCCGAGAGGTCGACGGTCAGCACCGACCGTGGCCGTCGCACGCCGTCGTCGACCACCTGCCGAACCGTCGTCCCTCGCTGTGCGTCGGCCGTGGAGACGGCGCCACCGACGCCGACGACGCCGGCGAGTACGCCGACGCCTCGGAGGACCTCGCGCCGTCGCATGTCCGAGAGAACGTCGCCCCACTCGTTGAACGCTGACGCTGCTATCTGCGGGCCGGACTATCGCTCCTGACACTCACCGCCGTCGTCGGCCGCTGCACACTTGTCGCCGCACGCCCTGACCGACGGCATGGACTCCACGCGGGACGCGTCCGACGACGCGCGCGTCTGCGTCGTCGCGACTCGCCCGGCGACGTTCGAACGCTGTCGCGACGGCCGGTATCCGGCCCCTGCCTCGTACGACCGGACGCGCGCACCGTTCACCTACATGGCCTTCTACCGGACCGCTCCCGTCTCGGCCGTGACGCACTACGCCCGCGTGGTCGCCCGGACCGACCAGCGGCGGGGCGAGCGGGGGCCGCTGACGACGGCCGACTGGGAGGCGCTCGTCGACCCGTTCTCCGACGAGGACCGGATCGTGGTCTTCGAACTCGACGACCTCGTCGCGCTCTCTTCACCCGTCGTGAACGACCGGAACGGCGTCCGGGGGGCGTGGTACTGTACCCTCACCGACCTCCGGACGGCCGAGACGCTCTCGGACCTCGCCGCGCGGACGACGGACTGACCGCGGCGCCTGCCGTTTCGACCCGCGACGGTCAGTTCAGTCGCGTCCGCGAACAGCCGCCAGCGCCCTGACACTTCGCTCCAGTACCCAGACGATGAGGAGGAACGGCAACAGCGGGACGAGTAACACGAGGATACCGAGGAACAGCGCCCAGCCGATGGAGTCCATCTCGGTGTTCCCGTGCGACTGGTACCGGGGTGAGACGCTCCGGTAGGCTTTCGTCAGAACCCCCGCGTCGTCGGCCGGTTGCACGTCGGCTTCGGTGTCCGTACTCATGTCAGCGCATAGGTGGGCGGAGGGAATAACAGTTCTTCCGACCGGGGCGGACCTTCCGCCCCGAGGTCGAGACGTGGCCGGTCTGCGAGTTACTCGATGTGAACCGCCGGCCGGAACGGGACCGCGCCGCTCGCACGGCCGGCGGGATCGACCAGGTCGGCGTCGTCCTCGCGGTAGAGTTCGACCGCCGCGTCGAACTCCCGTTCGAGGAACGGAATCGCCTCCTCGTAGACGGCGTACTCGTCGAGACCGGTCATCGTCGCGGCGGCCCCGTCGTCGAGGCCGCGGACCTGTCCCGTGAGTTCCTGGACGAGGTCGTTCACCTCGTTCCCCCGCTCGCGGAGGGTCTCGCTTTGCATGACCTGACCCATCACCGCGCCGACGTCGTCGCCCACCTCGGCTACCGTCTCGAACACGTCGTGCTTCCAGTCGGCGGCCACGTACACCCTGATGACCGCGGGGTCGGTGCCCGTCACGTCGACGATGTCGTTGACGTCGTCGGTGAGTCGCTCTATCTGCCGTTCCTCGATTTCGACCGACTCGCGTTCGAGGTCGGTGTCGGCGACGGGCCACGGGGCGTCTTCCGCCGGCGTCCCCGTCAGCCGTTCGTGGAGTTCGTTCGCGAGGAACGGTACGAACGGGGCCAGCAGTCTGAGCCGCGTCTCGAGGACGTGCCGGAGGGTCCACTGTGCGCCCTCCCGGTCGAGGTCGGCGCGCCGGCGGTACCACCGCAGGTGCTCCTCGAAGTTGTAGAAGGCGGCCTGCGACGCCGAGCGCGTCTCGGCGTTGTCCATCGCCTCTGTGACCTCTCGGACCGTCTCCTGGAGCTTCGAGAGGAGCCAGTGGTCGACGCGTTCGAGGCTGTCGGGTACTGCCGCGGGACCCTCCCCGTCGTCACCCAGGGTCGACTCCTCGCTCTCCTCGTCGACGAGTTCCGTCGCGCGGTTCCAGAACCGTCCGAGCTGGTTCCGGACGCTCTCGACCTGCTCGGCGCGCCAGTCGTAGTCCTGCCACGGCTCCGCCGAGTTGAGGAGGAAGAAGCGGACCGTGTCCGCACCGTACTCCTCGATGGCCGCGCCGGGGAGCACGACGTGGCCCTTCGAGGAGGACATCTTCTCGCCCTCGAGCAGGCCCATCCCCATGATGACGATCCCCTGCGGCCAGTTCTCGGGGTCGAACAGTTCGGCGTGGTGGAACAGGTAGAACGTGAGGTGGTTCGAGATGAGGTCGTTCGCCGAGAACCGGTAGTCGACGGGGTACCAGTACGCCCACTCCTCGCGCAACTGCAGCGCCCGTTCGTCGGGGTCGTCGACGGCGTCGGGGCCGTAGAAGAGCGCGTCGAAGAACTCCCGGTCGAGGTCCTCGGCTGGCAGATCCTGAATCCGGTGCGCCAGCGTGTAGTACGCCATGTAGATGGTCGAGTCCGACAGCGGCTCGATGACGAAGTCGCGGTCCCACGGGAGCCGGGTCCCCAGCCCGTAGTTCCGGATGCAGGGCCACTCGTTCAGCCAGTCGATGGTGTGAGTGTACTCCCCGCGCGTGTTCTCGGGGATGCACTCCATCCCCTCGACGACCTCTTTGGTCTTCTGCTTCCACGCCTCGTCGTTGTACCGCAGGAACCACGTGTCCTGTTTGGCGACGGCCACCTCGCCGCCACAGCGGCAAATGACCTCCTCGGAGAACTCCTGCATCGACCCGAACGCGCCCGCGTCGCGGTAGTGCTCGCGGAACCGCCCGCGGACGTCCTCGACGACTTCGCCCGCGAACTCGTCGTACATGTCGAGCAGCCGACCGGCGTGGAACTCGCGGTTGTACAGCTCCTTGGTCGCCGCCTCCAGCGCGGGGTCGTCCGAAGACTCGATGCCGTGTTCCTCGACGGCGTCCTTCGCGGGAATCTCGCCGTACCCTTCGATTTCGAGGATGGGAATCGGTTCGATGGACTCGACTCGCCCGGGGTCGATGCCGTACCGCTCCATCCGCTCGTGGTCAGCCTTCGCCTCCCCGAGGGCGACGTAGTCGTCCGGCGAGTGCGCCGGGACGGACATCACGACGCCGGTGGCGTTGTCGGCGTCGACGAACGCCGCCGGGAGCACCAGAACGGCGTCGCCCGTGATGGGGTTCTCGACCTCCTCACCGACGAGTCGCTCGCCCGTGAACTCCTCGCGCACGTCGACTGCGTGGTCCTGCAAGCGGAGCTTCTCCACCGCCTTCGCGGAGACGAGCCACGTCTCGCCGTCGACGGTGGCGAGGGCGTAGTCGGCGTCGGGGTCGATGTAGGCGTTCGTCACGCCCTTGACCGTCTCGGGCCGGAGCGTCGCCATCGGGACGACGACGTCCTCACCCTCGTCCTCCCAGCCGAACCGGACCAGCGTGTACTCCTGGAACTCGGCTTCCTCCCCCTCGAGGAGGTCGTGGGTCGTG
The DNA here is from genome assembly GCF_041641895.1 of Salinigranum sp. NCBI lineage: Archaea > Methanobacteriati > Methanobacteriota > Halobacteria > Halobacteriales > Haloferacaceae > Salinigranum > Salinigranum sp. The sequence goes on from NZ_JBEPXO010000058.1 coordinate 8,477, forward strand.
ACCGGCTGCTCCTCGTTCGTGCAGTACTTGACGGGGTGGAGCCCCTTCTCCAGCAGTCCCCGGTCGCGGAGCGTCTCGTACTGCCACGTGATGAACTGCGAGTAGTGGTCGTCGTTGGTGGTGAACTCCCGGCGCCAGTCGACCGAGAGGCCCAGTTGCTTCATCCCGTGTTTGTAGTGGTTCTCGATGAAGTAGCGGGCGTACCCCATCGGCGTCTCTAACTCCTGGAGGGTGTCCTCGGGCACGTTGTACGTGTCGCGGAGGACCGAGAGCTGTTTCTCCTCACCCTTCTTCAGCCGTTCGACGGCGCCGATGATGGGCGTCCCCGTGACGTGCCACGCGATGGGGAACAGCACCGTGTCGCCCTGCTGGCGTCGGTACCGGGCGTAGACGTCCGGGACGGTGTACGTCCGGGCGTGTCCGATGTGCATCCCACCGCTGGGGTACGGGTACGGCACCGTGAGGAACGTCACGTCCTCGTCGTCCCCACCGGGGTCGGGCTCGTACCGGCCCGTCTCGGCCCAGCGCTCCCGCCAGCGCTCCTCGAGTTCCTGCGGGTCGTAATCCATATCCCCTCGTCCGTCTCCGCGGCCTAAAACTACTGCTATACCGTCCGTCTCCAGCCTGTGGTCCGAGTGAGAAAGCTTCAGGTGGGCCCCGGGCGAGCTGGCGGTCGATGGGCGAGCACGCGTCGCAGGTACAGGCGAGACTCCGAGACCGACTCGCCGCGGTCCGTCCCGGCCTCGACTGGCGGACCGAGTACGACCTCGACGGCACTCGTGTCGACGTGGCCGGTGTCTCCGAGTCGACGCTCGTCTTCGTCGAACTCGAGTGGCGTCGTGCGGACCCGGTCGCCAACACGGGCACGCTCTTCCGACATCTCGCAGAGGGCGTGCTCTCGGAGTCGCCGACTCGAGCCGTCGTCGTCGTCCAACTGTTCACCACCTCGTACGACCTCGCCAGCGGCGGCGTCTCCTCGAAGCGCGCGGACCCGAGTTCGTCGGCGACCGTCTCGCGGCGTCGTTCCCCCACGTCTCCTACCACGGGGTGACGCTCCCGCTGGCTCCCCCTCGTGCCGACGGTGACCTGCCCGACGACTGGCAGCGGCCGGTCGAGACGGCGGTCGAGTACGTCGTCGAGTGCTCCGACGCGGACGAGGCGCGGACGACACACGACGAGTGAGAGGGCACGAAGCAGGACGAGTGAAGAGGGGTCGAGGCACGACGAGTCCGAGGGAGAGGAACCGACCGAACGACGGCGGCGAACGCGAGGGGGTGAGAGACAGAGCGAACGGAAGCCGGACGAAGACGGACGGGACAGAAGCCGGACGAAGCCGGACGAAGACAGACGGAACGGAAGCCGGACGAAGCCGGACGAAGACGGACGAAGACAGACGGAACGGAAGACGGGGCCCAGAGTGAGGGGGGAGGGCGGGACCGACCGCAGTGTGCGGCTCTGCGGGAGGGCCGCGTGCTTACTCGATGTCGATGTGGTGGCTGTCCTCGTCCCCGTCGTCGGTTTCGACGGTGGGGAGGGTGACGGTGAGGACGCCGTTGGTGTACGACGCGCTTGCCTCCTCCTCGCGGACGTCGACGGGGAGGGGGATGGTGCGGCGGACGGAGTGCTGTCGGCGCTCGCGGCGGACGTAGTTCTCGGACTCGTACGCGTCCTCGACGTCGTGCTCGGCGCGGATGGTCAGGGCGTCGTTAGCCACCGAGAGGTCGATTTCGCTCTTCTCGAAGCCAGGCAGGTCAGCCGTGACGACGACGGTGTCGTCGCGTTCGGCGACGTCGACCTGGATGCCGCCCTGGTTCCACGCGGCGGGCAGCGAGTCACCGACCTCTAGCGCGGGGCGGGAGTCGGCGAACCGGGCGAACTGGCGGTTCATCTCCTCGAACTGGCGGTTCATGCGCTCGAACATTCGCTCGAAATCGAACGGGTTGTCACCGAAGTTGGAACGTCGCATCATTGCTGATCAGCCCCGTAAGAGGCGCGCTGGCGTATTAAATATTGTAGGATACGTGATGGTAAATAGCATACTGGGAGCTGCTACTACGTGAACACGGGCTCTCAGCGATTCGGAAGAAATCGGCCGGGCAGCCGCCACCGCGTGGCCGTCTCAGCTGATGTCGATGGTGTGAGACTCGTCCTCTTGCTCGACGGTCTCCCGCGGGAGGGTGACGGTGAGGACGCCGTTGGTGTACGACGCGTGCGCCGCCTCCTCGTCCACCTCGTCGGGCAGGCGGACGGTCCGGGAGACGGAGCGGTGGGTCCGCTCGCGGCGGACGTACCGTGTCTCGTCGTCACCCGCCGACGTTTCGCTCTCCTCCTCGTGGTCGGCGTCGATGGTGAGGTCTCGGCCGGCCAGCGAGATGGTCACCTCGTTGCGCTCGAAGCCGGGGAGGTCGGCCGAGACGACGATTTCCTCGTCCGTCTCGGCGACGTCGACGGCCATCTCGTGCGGGCGGGTCGGGACGTTGTCGCTGAACGTGCGATTCATCTGGTCGAAGAACCGCTCGATGTCGTCGAACGGGTTCGGTCTGTCAACCATCTCACCTGTCGGTACGTCGGCGACGGATTTGAGCCTTACCCGCGGTTCGGTGGTTCGCTGTTCGGGACAGGGGACGTGCCGTGTCGCGACAGCGCGGGGAAGGACGTCGAACGACCGAGGGAGGCCGTTGCGGTACGCGGACGCGACGAGGCCACGCTATCACCGACCCACTCGCTCACTCGCTCACTCGTGTGGCTCGCCAACGCTCACACGACGTGTCGCGAGTCGTACGACCCGAGCTTCCGGACCCAGCCCTTCTCGGCGATCCCCTCGACGTCGGCGACTGCCTCCTGTGCCCGCGACTCGTAGAGGCCGGCCTCGAAGTCGATGTGGAACAGGTAGTCGCCCAGGCGGTTCCCGGACGGCCGCGACTCGATGCGCGAGAGGTTGATGTCGCGTTCGGCGAACGCCTCCAGCAGTTCGAGGAGCAGGCCGGGGTAGTTGGCGTTCGGGTAGACGACGATGGAACTCTTCCCGCCGGCGTCGGACCGTTCCGACTTCGGCGCGATGACGAGGAACCGCGTCGCGTTCGAGGAGCGGTCCTGAATGTCCTCGGCGAGGATGTCGAGGGTATCGCCCGCGTTGTCGGGATGGCCGATGCCGGCCACGGACGCGTCGTCGCGCGCCCGCTGGACCCCGCGTGCCGTCGAGGCGACGGCCTCCAGCGCGACGTCGGGGTACTCCGATTCGAGGTAGGCGCGGCACTGTGCCAGCGCCTGCGAGTGGCTCGCCACGGTCGAGAAGTCGGGTCCCTGCGCCAGCAGCGCGTGGCGGATGGGCGTGACGATTTCCTGGGTGACGGCCACCTCGTACTCCGCGAGGGCGTCTAGACTCTCGGTGACGGAGCCCTCGATACTGTTCTCGATGGGGACGACGCCGCGCTCGTACGCTCCCTCTGCGACCGACTCGATGATAGCGGTGACCGACTCGCGGAACTCAACCTCGTCGGCGACGGCGCTCGCCGCGCGATGGGAGTACGTCCCGGCGGGACCGAGGGTGACGGCTTTCATCTCGTCGTCTCTTGACCGGGGCCCGAGAAAAACGCGTCGGGCTACGCACTCGTCTGCCACGCCGCGAGCGCCCGCAACTCGTCGGCCACCTCGGCGACCCCCTCGGCGTCGAGGACGCCACGCTCGGTGACGACGCCGTCGACGAACGCCGCGGGCGTCCGGTCGAACGTCGGGTTCGCCACGTCGATGTCCGCGTCGCCGTCGTACACCGCCTCCACAGGCCCCTCTTCTCCCTCGACGGTCTCCGCCGTCGCCACCTTGTCCGTCGCCGCCACCACGTCGACGGGGACGCCCTCGTTCGCCGCCGCCGTCGCGACACCCCGCGTCCCCGTCTTGTTCAGGACGCTTCCGTCCGGAAAGAGGGTGTCAGCTCCGACGACCACCCGGTCGACCCCGTGTCCGAGTCCTCCGCTCAGGACGTGTGCGACCGCCGCGTCCGTGACGAGCGTCACGTCGACGCCTGCGCCCGCGAGTCGCTCGGCCACCCCGACGCCCTCACGGGCCGGGCGCGACTCGGCGACGACGACGCGTGCGGGGCCCCTCGTCGTTCTTGTCTCCCTCTCCGCCTCCGCTGTCTCCCCGACGAGCGCGCGCTCGACCGTCCCCGACCGCGAGAGCGTGAGGACGCACTCGCCGGTGACGCGCTCGGCCATCGTTCGGGCGGCGTGCCGGTCGGCGTCGAGTGCACGTCCGATTCCTTCGCGTGCGGCGCGTTCGACCCCCTCGGGCGTCCCGTCGGCCTCGCTCATCGTCCGGTTCACCCGGTTCGAGAGCGCGGTCATGCTCGGACGGGCGTCGAGCAGGTCGGTGGCGACGGCGACGAGCGACGTCCACCCCGCCTCGCCTCGCCCGCTCACCAGTCCCGCCTCGTCGCGAAGCACTTCGAGTGCGCGGAGCGAGAGCCACGCGGACCCGTGTTCGGTGTCGGTCGCGACCGACCCGACGCTCGGTCGGACGCGGTCGTACGCCTCCCAGAGCTTCGGGACCGTCTCACGCCGCCGAATCTCGGGTGGCGCGACCCACGCCGTCTCCGCGACTTCCTCGTTCGGCGTCGCGCCGCGGTCGGTACAGTCGAAGACGAACGGGTGGACGACCCACCGGACCGAGAGGTCGTCGTCGGTGAACGAGAGCGGGTCGCCGCGACGGACTGGTGTCGCGGCGTCGGCGAGACCGGTCTCCTCGCCGACTTCCCACCGTGCGGCCGCCTCGGGATCGCCCTCGGCGTAGCCCGAGACGGCGTCCCACCGCCCGGCGTAGGTTCCGACCCGGTCGCTCCGTCTGAGGAGGAGCACCTCGCCCGCGTTGCGGAGGAACACCGTCACGACGTGGCGTTCGTCGGTCGCGTCGTCCGTCATGTACCGATAGACGTGGCCCGCGTGGATAACTCTCGGCGGTCGGACTACCGGTCCGCGCAGAGTTCGACGAAGTTCCGGAGGATTCGCAGTCCCGTCTCGCCGGACTTCTCCGGGTGGAACTGCGTCCCGAAGACGGTCCCCGTCTCGTTGGTGACGACCGAGGGGAAGTCGACGCCGTAGTCGGTGGTCGCCACCACCGCCTCCTCGTCCTCGGGGGCGGCGTAGTACGAGTGGACGAAGTAGGCGTAGCCACCGTCTACCCCCTCGACGAGAGGGTGGTCCCGCTGCACGTCGAGTTCGTTCCAGCCCATGTGCGGCACCTTCTGTCCCTCGTCGAACCGGCGGTTCCGTCCGGGGATGAAGTCGAGCCCCTCGACCTCACCCTCGCCGGCGTGGTCGGCCTCCTCGCTCGAGGTGAGAAGCATCTGCATCCCGAGACAGATTCCGAACACGGGCACGCCGTCGGACGCGGCCGCCGCGAGGGCGTCGCGGAACGGGCCCGCGTTCTCCATCCCCTCGCTGAACGCCCCGACCCCGGGGAGAACGATGCCGTCGCACTCCTCGAACGACGCGGGGTCGTCGGAGATGGTGACGTCGGCGCCCGCGCGTTCGAGTCCGCGCATCGCCGAGCGGAGGTTGCCGAGTCCGTAGTCGACGATGACGACGGACGCGAGCGTCTCCTCGGCGGGTTCCGGTATGCTCATACGGGACGTACACCGGTCGCGCTCAAGTGCGTTTCCGTTCGGACAGTCCCTTCCGGCGGCCTGTCGCGTCTACTCCTCTCCCTCGACGAACTTCCACACGCGTCCCGACCCGGGAGAGAACCGCGTCGTCAGCACGTACATCTCACCGTCGGTGTCGCGGCCGAACGAGAGGGGTTGCTCCCGGAAGGGTTCCGACCCGGGGGTCGACAGCTGTACGGACTGGATGGGCCAGGGCCCGTCGCTGTCGTCGCGCGGTGTCGTGACGAACACGCCCCCGACCAGGTCGCCGAACACGTACTCACCATCGAGCGCCGGCACCGCCGTTCCGCGGTACCGGTAGCCGGCGACGACGGCCGCCCCGAACTGCTCGCCGTCGCGGTGGTGTGGGTAGGAGACGACCGGGTCGACGAGCGGCTCACCGGACCGGGTCGTCCGTGGACAGACCGGATACGAGCGCTTCACGCCCGGCAGCTTCGCGAGCGCCTTGAGGAGCAGACGGTTGGAGAAACAGCTCCGTCCTTCCCGGACGTTCCACCCGTAGTTGCCACCTCGCCGGATGCGGTTGATCTCCTCGAACCGCGACTGGCCCACGTCGCCAACGTACAGTTCCTGTCCGTCGAACGCGAGCGTGTACGGGTTCCGGAACCCCCAGGCGTACTGCTCGTCGAGTCCGTCGCGTCCGACCAGCGGGTTGTCGTCCGGCACCGCGTACCCTTTCCCGTCGGAGCGGTCGTCGACGTCGACTCGGAGAACGCTCCCGAGGAGGTTGTCGGTGACGTTCTGTCCGTTCCCCCCGCCGTTCAGCAGGTACCAGTCGCTCGCGTGTCCAGGGCCGCGGTCACCGTTCCCGGACTCGCCGTCGCCGACGCCGACGTAGAGGCACCCGTCCGGGCCGAACGCGATTCCCCCCGCGTTGTGCGTCAGCCCCTGCTGGGGAATCTCCAGGACCGTCCGCTCGGAGTCGGGTTCGGTGTCCCGGAGGTCGGGTGTCGCCACGAACTCCGAGAGCACGAACGTGTGGCTGACCCCCTCGGGCATCCCCGGGCGCTTCGGGGCGCTGTACCGCACGTAGAACTTGCGCGTCCGCCCGAACGAGGGGTGGAGGGCGAACCCGAGCAACCCCTGCTCCCAGGACTTCCGCTCGGCCATCCGGTCGCGGATGTCGAGCATGGGGTCGACCTGACCCTCGCCGTCGGCGACGTGTATCGTTCCGGTCTTGTCCGCGACGTACAGGACGTCGCTGTCCGCGTGGGAGTCGAGCGCTAGCGGCTGGTCGAAGCCCGTCGCCACTGGTTCCACACCGACGGTCGGTCCTCGCTCGACGGGACTCGTCCGTGCACTACTGGCACTCCACTCCGTCCGCCAGTTCGTCACACCAGTGCCGACGCAGGTCACCGTAGCGGCCCCGAGAAGCAGCCTGCGCCGTTCCATCGACGGCTCCGGCTCTGGTTCCGGTTCCATACGCTACGTTCGACCTGCCACCGGAGCCGGATTCGACTCCGAACCGACACACTCTGGTCGACTGATCAATCTATAGGTCAGTTGATACTGTTGATTAATCAGTCTTCTGTCCTGTCCTCGCCTCGCACGGTCGGCGTTCCGGAGCACGGGCCGGCGGTACGCCGTGCTACTCGCGTCGGCGCCCGCGCGTTCGAGTCCGCGCATCGCCGAGCGGAGGTTTCAGCGCCCGCTGCCGGCCGTGACCACGGACGCGAGCGTCCCCTCGGCGGCTCTCGACCTACTCACACGAGACGTCGGCCAGTCGCGGTCAGGTGCGTTCCCGTCCGGACGACACTGCCCCCGGCTCAGACCTCGACGATTTTCGACCGGATGCTCGCGGCCGTCTCCTCGTCGAGCGTCAGTTCCGGATGTGCGGTCGCGGCGTGCTCTTCGGCCTGCGCCATGACCTCCGCTTCGCTCTCGCCTTCGATACTCGCGTGACACCCCTCCATCGGACAGTCGAGTCGTTTCGACACAACCTCCTATGTTAGTCATTCACAGTCATAACACTGCCGACGGACGTCTGCCGCCCGCAGGTCGGGGCACGCGACTTATGACGTCGACGGACGTTCTCTCACCATGCGTCTGCCGTCACCTCGCGACTCGTCGCCGCTGGCCGTCGCGGGGCTGGTCGCGGCCAACGTGGTCCCCCTCCTCGGCGTCCTCTTCTTCGGGTGGCAGCTCTCGGTCGTCATGGTCATCTACTGGCTCGAGAGTGGCGTCATCGGCGCGTTGAACCTCCCCAAGATACTGCTCGCCGCCGGCTCCGAGGTCCCCGAGAACTTCACCGCCAGCATCAACGGCCGCCGGGTCGACCTCTCGGGCCCCAGCGCCCCGAGGGATGGCCTCCACCTCTACGCCGAGAACACGTCCATCGCGGGGTTCTTTCTCACGCACTACGGCGTCTTCTGGGTCGTCCACGGCGTCTTCGTCTTCACCGTGTTCGTGCCCGACCCCTTCTCGGGGGGGTTCGGGCTCCTCACCGTCCTCTTGGGTCTCGGCGGCATGGTCGTGAGCCACACCGCCTCGTTCCTCGTCAACTTCGTCGGTGACGAGGAGTACCGCGCGACGTCCCCCGGCGTCCAGATGAAAGAGCCGTACCGGCGCGTCGTCGTCCTCCACGTCACCATCGTCCTCGGTGCGTTCGCAGTCGACACGGTCGGCGCGCCCGTCGCCGCCCTGGTCCTCCTGGTCGGACTGAAGACGGCGACGGACCTCCACGCGCACCTGCGCGAACACCGACGGGCGGCCGACCGGCGAGAGCAGACCGACGCGGCCGAACGCACCCGGCGGGCTGAGTCGGTCGAGGTCACCTGAGTCGGGGTCAGAAGTCACCGAGGCTCGACTGTCCGTCCCCGCCCTCTCGGACGCCCGCGAGACGGGCGGCCTCGGCGATGGTCTCGAAGAACCCCTCCCGCTGACTCCGGTCGTACAGCGTCGCAGCCGGGTGGACGGAGACGAGGAGACGCGTCGTCGCCTCGCCGATTCGGACGTCGTGGACGCTCCCCGCCTCCTTCGTCACGGCCACCGACCGTTCGAGGAGGTGCTGTGAGGGGACCTTCCCGAGAGTCACGACGACGTCCGGCGCGACCGACTGGAGTTCGGCCTCGAGGAACTCACGGCAGTTCCCGAGTTCCTCCGTCGTGGGGTCGCGGTTCTCCGGCGGTCGGCACCGGACGCAGTTCGTGATGCGGACGTCCGCTCGCGAGAGGCCGGCGTCGCGCAACGCCTCGTCGAGAACGTTCCCCGACCGACCGACGAACGGTTCGCCTTCCTCGTCTTCAGTCGCCCCGGGTCCCTCGCCGACGAAGACGACGTCGGCGTCGTCGGGGCCGACGCCGTTGACGATGCGACTCCGCGACTCGACGAGGTCCGGACAGCGCTCGCACGCCGTCACACAGCGGCCGTCGAACTCGACGCCGGGTTCGGTGTCCATACCGGGGGGCAGGTCCGAGTCTACTTAATCTCGGTCGTCGAGCCCCGGGACCGCGTCACTCCCTGCCGGGGGTTCGTTTCCCGTCGAGCGACCACCGTCGCGCACCACGTGCCGCCAGCCGTGCGACCCGGAGCGGTTCCGGACGCCCTCCTTCGGGCGTGAACGCGCGGACGACCGCCCGTGCGTCGTCACAGTCGACCGCCCGGACGAACACCGTCTCGTCGTTCACCGTCACGCGCTCTCGAGGGGGAAGCCGCTCGTAGGTTTCGAGGCGGCCTGCGAGCGCTTCGTCGGCGAACGCCTCTCGGAGGGCGGGTTCGAGCCCAGCGCTCTCCTCGAACGAGACGGAGAGCACCGGACGGCCGACGGTCCCGGCCAGACGAGAGAGGTCGATCAGGTTGAACCAGGCGGGGGCGACACCCGCGAGCAAGACGTACTGGACGTCCTCGCGCTCGAGGACCGGGAGGGACGCGATGGCGTCGGTCGCGTCGGTCCCCCCGACGGTACACGTCGCGAAGGAGAAGCCGTCGACGACCCGGTCGGCGCGGACGGCCGCACCACAGAGCACCGACGGGTCGCCCTCGCTCGCGCCGTCGGACGCCGCGACGCCGACGGCACGGGTTCCGGACTTCACGTCACGGTCAGTCCTCTGTCTGTTTGATGTCCTGCAGTCGGTCGAGGAGTTCGTCGTTCGATGCCCCGATGTCGAACTCGACGGACCCGTCGTGGGTGTTTCGCTCCGTCTGCTCCGCGTCGTCCTCGTCGTAGTCGGCGTCTATCTCCTGTTTCTCTTGCTCGGACTCGTCGTAGCTACCGAACCCCATGTCGTCTAGGACTAGTCGATTCGTCGGCAAAAAACTGCACGGCAGTTTTCACGAACGTTCGGCGTTAGATTTTGCCGCCACCTCGCTCGATACGACCTCCCGACCTCCCCGTTTTAACCCACTGGCCCGTGAGGACCGGCCATGAGCGAAGCCGTCGTTCTCGTCACCGCCGACGCCGACCAGTTCACCTGTAACGCGTACTTCGTGCCCGGCGAGACGTCGACGCTCGTCGACGCGGGGACCATGCCCGGTGTCGCGGACGTCGTCGCCGAGCACACCGACACGCTCGACCGGGTCGTCCTCACCCACCAGCACTCCGACCACGTCGGTCGGCTGGACGAGGTGGTCGACGCGTTCGACCCCGACGTGTTCGCCTACGCCGCGCACCCTCACCGGACGGACGCCCTCGAGGACGGAGACACGGTCGCGATGGGCGACGAGGCGTTCGACGTCGTGTACACGCCCGGTCACGCGGCCGACCACGTCTCGCTCGTCTCCGAGACGCGCCTGTTCAGCGGCGACGTCGTCGTCTACAACGACGGCGCGTACGACGACGGGAGTTTCGGGCGGACGGACATGGCCGGACAGTCGCGCGAGCGACTCATCGCGAGCCTCGGAACGCTCCTCGACCGACTCCCCGACTCCGTCACCGCGATGTACGCCGGTCACGGCGACGTCTTCCGGGCGGACGAGGACGGCGACTCCGTGCGTGACGTCGTCGAGCGGGCGCTCTCGCGGGCGGAACTGCGTCAGCCGAAGTATCCCGGCGAGTAGGGCCGCGTCGCCCGCTGCGTCTCACACGGACGCGCCGCTCTCCAGTCGCCGCGCGTCGCATCGAGAAGAGAGTGCCGTCGACGAGCGCTCGTGGCCCGGACTCAGGCCGCCCGGCGTTCTTTCGACTTCGGACGGAGGTTCTTGTAGCCGCACTTGCGGCAACTCGTGGCGCGCTGGGGGTTCCGCGCGTTGCAGCGCATACAGATCTGTTTGCTCAGCGTCCGTCTCTCGGCAGCGTCGAAACTCGCCATGCCTCTCGGTACAGGATTCGGCGTGAAAACCCTTGCGAGACGGACGTCAGCACGGTGGGAGGAGCGCTACGCCGAGGCTTCCGAGAGTGCGGCCTCGATGTCCTCGCGCTGGGTGACGCCGACGAAGCGGTCGACGACGCCCTCTTCGTTCTCGACGACGAGCGTCGGGAGCGACCGGACCTGGTACTCGTTGGCGACGTCCTGCTTCTCGTCGACGTCGACTTTCTCGAGTTCGAGGTCGTCGCCCCACTCGGCGACGATTTCCTCGAGGATGGCGTCTTGTTGCTTGCACGGGCCGCACCAGTCGGCGTAGAAATCCTTGAGTCGGACGCTCATTGCGTCACGATGATTGCCAACTCGGCAAGATAAGGATTTCCCACTCCGCTCCAGTCCGCTCCACTCTCTCCGAGTCCCTCCCAGTCTCTTCTGCCCGCTCTCCTTCCGTCCGCGCGCTCCCCGCCCGGCCCCTCGATGGTGAACGAAACGTTTACGCGCTCGACGCCCACACCGGTGGGTATGAGCAGTGGACAGAACAGTGGCGGTCTGATGTCGAGCGCGGGACTCGTCCGCTACTTCGACGCGGAGGACCGTAACGCGATTCGTATCGACCCCAAGACCGTCGTGGCGTTCGGACTCCTCTTCGGCGTCCTCGTGATGGTGCTGAACGTCGTCGCGCTGTAGGTTCGCGCGCCGTCGACGACATCCGTCTCGACCGAAGAGGACACCTAGTCCCGTCCCGACGCTCGTCAATCGGCGGGCGCGTGACGCGCCCTTTTTGTCGGTCGACTCCTCACCTCTGCGTATGATTCACGCGGGCGTCATCGCCGTCCAGGGCGACGTCTCGGAGCACGCACGGGCCATCGAACGGGCCGCCGCCGCTCACGGCGAGGAGGCGACGGTCCACGAGATACGACACGCCGGCGTCGTCCCCGACTGCGACGTCCTCCTGCTGCCGGGCGGCGAGTCGACGACCATCTCCCGACTCCTCCAGCAGGAGGGAATCACCTCGGAGGTACAGGACCACGTCGCCGCCGGCAAGCCCGTTCTGGCCACCTGCGCCGGCCTCATCGTCGCCGCCCGCGACGCGAAGGACGACCGCGTCGAGACGCTCGACGTCGTCGACGTGACGGTCGACCGCAACGCATTCGGCCGACAGGTCGACAGCTTCGAGGCCCCACTCGACGTCGACGGCCTCGACGACCCGTTCCCCGCCGTGTTCATCCGCGCGCCGCTCATCGACGACGTGGGCGACGACGTCGACGTCGTCGCGGAGTGGGAGGGCCGACCGGTCGCCGTCCGCGACGGCCCCGTCGTCGGGACGTCGTTCCACCCCGAACTCACTGACGACGTCCGTCTCCACCGTCTGGCGTTCTTCGCGGATCTCGTGACCGAGGCGGCGGACTGACGGGTGGTCGTTCGGCGAGCGGTCGTTCGGCGAGTAGTCGGCCGACGGACCGAAGACGCAGGCTTTTCGCTCCTCCGGGGTGTCCGTCCCGACATGACCGACGACGCCGACACCGACGGCCCCGACGCGGGCGACGCGGGAGACGTCCTCGACTCCCTCTTCTCCACCATCGAACAGCGCAAGCGCGACTTACCCGAGGGGTCGTACACCGCCTCGCTGTTCACTCACGAGAAGGGCGAGAACGCCGTCCTGGAGAAACTCGGCGAGGAGACGACCGAACTCGTCCTGGCGGCGAAGGACGACGACCACGAGGAACTGCTGCACGAGTCCGCCGACTTCGTCTACCACCTGCTCGTGCTCCTGGCGATGAACGACCTGAGCGTCGAGGACCTGCGGGACGAACTCGAAGCGCGGTTCTGAGTGGTCGGCGTCGTCGACACCCGGTGACCTACGACGACTTCGGACGACGAGTACAGCGGCGGTCGCCAGGGCGCTGTGGCCACGCCCTCCTCGGCCGACTCGGGCACTCCCTCACTCCGTTCGGTCGTCCCCTCCTCTCCCGCGCGCACCCGCTCGCTCTTCTCGACTGCGCGCGGACTGCTGTACTTCGTTCTCCGACCTCCTCGGAAAAAGTCCGTGCCCGCCGACTACTGGAACCGCACGCCCAGGTCGTGCATTCCCTCGTTCTCTTGGGCGACGTTGATGAGGAGCGGCGTCAGTGCTTCGATCTCCGGAGCGTTGGCGATACCGCCAGCGTCGAGCGCTCGGAGGCCCACTATCTCCTCAGCGAGACGCGAGACCATGTCCGTCGCGTCCGGGTCGTCACCGACGACGAGCGTGTCGATGCCGAGTTCGGCGTCGAGGTCCGCGAGTCGGCCGGCCGCGAGGTTGTGGAACGCGCCGACGACGTGGACGCCCTCGGGGGCGGCGTCGGCGACAATCTGTGTCACCGACCCCGCGCCGGGGCGGTGGTAGTGGAAGCCCTCGTCGTCGCGCTTGATGCCCGTCGCCGGCGAGACGAGGATGTCGCCCGCCGAGAGGGAGTCCGCGACGGCGGAGACGGTGTCGTCGACGTGGTACGGGGGGACCGCGAGGACGACGACGCGTGCGCGGTCGGCGGCCATCTCGTTGGCGAACCCCTTCACGTTCGCCTCGACGCCGCGACTGTCCAGTTCGGTCAGATACTCTTCGGCCTTCTGGCGTGCGCGGTCGGGGTCGCGCGACCCGATCAGGACCTCGTGATCCGTGTCGTACGCCCACCGGAGCGCGAGTCCCTGGCCGATGTCGCCCGTTCCGCCCAGCAGTGCGATGCGCATGGTTGGATTCGGGGACGGCCGTGAGGTAAGCGTTGCGTGACCGGTCGTGGTTGCCCCTGGCGAAACGTCACTCGCGTTCGTCGTCCGTCCCCTGCCCGACCAGGCGACCGAGACTGAGACGCTCGAACCCACCACGGTAGACCAGCCAGTACGCGACGAGCGGTGCGACGAGGAGCGTCGCGCCGAGCGCGACGGTCTGTGTGAACGCGTCGGGAGGAAAGAGTCCGACGGCGAGCGACATCCCGAGGAGGTCGAGGGCGAGCATCGTGACGACGTACGCCGGGAAGCGGCCCATACCGACCCTCTCGGAGGCCGTCGATAAATACGCTGAGTTCAGAGGTCGCCGAACAGCGCCGAGAGGTCGTTGACCGTCTCGACCACCGCGGCCGCGCCCGCGGCGACGAACTTCTCCCGGCCTTCGCTCCCCTGCAGTCCGCCGGTGAGGACGCCGATGCCGTAGTACTCGCGGCCCGGGTCCGCCTCACTGGCGTTGACGGCCGTCCGGACGTCGTCGAGGGTGTCGCCCGCGAAGGCGACACGGTCGGCGTCGAACCGCTCGGCGAGCGTCACGAGCGCGTGCGGGTGGGGTTTCCCCTCCTCCCAGTCGTCCATCGTGAACCGGTGGTCGTCCGGAACGGCGAGGCCGACCCGGTCGAGCGCGATGTCGGCTTCCGCGGCCGGGCGGCCGGTCAACACGCCGAGGTCGTACGCCGACGCCAGTCGTTTCAGCGCTCCCTCGGTCGCGAGCACCGGTTCGTCGTGGATGTACCCCCGCGACTCGAACGGCGGTTCCTCACCCTCAAGCGCCCGGTAGCGGTCGCTCCCCAGATACAGCGCCTGGAACACGCGCCGGAGTCGCGATGGGTCCCACGCGGCGCGGACACGGTCGTGTTCCGCCGTCGAGAGTGCGGCCTCGACGACCGACTCGGCGGCGGACAGCCCACCACCGGCCTCGGCGATGCCGCTCGTGAACGTCTCGACGTCGGCGTCGTACCCTTCGCGCCCGGCGAGGACGAACAGCGCGGCCGCGTAGGTGAGTTCCCAGTCGTTGTTGAAGCCACCGGCGTCCTTGAACGCCTGGATGGCATCCGGGGAGAGCGTCGCCTCGTACACTCGCTCGATGGACTCGACGATGGCCCGCCGGTAGGAGTCGGCGACGTCGACGAGCACACCGTCGATGTCGAGGACGACCGCATCGACCTGCATACCTTCGCTCGGGTCCGCCGACGTCTTGTGCGTTCGGATTCTCCCGAGTGGTCGGCCGGCGACGCCGTTCGTCTGACGTCCGTCGCACGCAGAATTATACGGTTAGCGTGAATGTGTTCGGACGATGTCCGTACACGCACGAACACTCGTCGTACGGGGCGTTCGACGGGTCACCTCCCCCGCTGGAGCGGCACTCTTCGCCAGCTTCGTCCTCGCCCTCGCGTCGTTCAACGCAGCAGTCAACACCCTCCTCACCGCCGCCGCCGGCACCTCCCTCCCGACCGGCGGAACCGTCGCCGAGTACGGAGTCGTCCTCCCGGTCACCCCCGTGGCCGCCGTGCTCGTCGTGCTGGTGACGCTCCTCGTCGGGTCCGTCGCCGTCGTCGCCGGCAGTCGTCGGCTCCTCGGTCGGTCGGTCTCGCGCTGGACCGACCCGGTCGAGTGTCTCACCCACCGCATCGTGCCTGCAACCATCGCCGTCCTCGTCGGGTCCGTCGTCGCCGCCGTGGCCGTCGCCGTCGGGACGGCCCTGCTGGTCGTCCCGGGCGTCGTCGTCGCGGGCCACCTCCTCCTCGTCCCCAGCGTCCTCGCCGCGGAGGACGTCGGCGTCCTCGCGGCGCTCCAACAGAGCTGGCAGCGTGCCGCGGACAACCGGCTCGAACTGGTGACGGCGGCGCTCGCGCTCGTCGTTCCGGCCGCGCTCGCCGTCGTCGGTGCCAGCTTCTCGTACGTGCTCCCCCCGGTGGTCGAGTTCGGACTCGGCGTCGTCGTCGGCGCCGCACTCCTCTCGGCCTGGCTCGGCGTCGCCGCCGAAGCGTACCACCAGCTCGGGTCGGCGGCCGCGAGCCGCCCCAGCCAGAGCCGGAGCCGCCGCGCGAGCCGGGCGCTCTAAGTATCGGAATACAAATAATTGCAAGACGCTCGTCAGACGCTCTCTGAGGGGCGCCAGTCGCATAATTCTCTCCGACACACTTAACAACTGATAGGTTGTGGGTGGTGGTATGCAACGCCGACAGGTACTCGCCTCGCTCGGTGCCCTCCTCGCTG
>NZ_JBEPXO010000059.1:0-24232 GCF_041641895.1 Salinigranum sp.
GAGAGCTCCTCGAACCGGAGGACGGGCGTCTCCGGGTCGACCCGGTCGGCGTCGACCCGCTCGGCCGACAGCGAGACCTGCTCGCCCCAGTCGGCCATCGTCACCGGGGCGGCGACGAGCGTCGCCGCGACGACGGCGGCGACGAGGGTGGCGAGCACTCGACGGGCCATGGTCGAGCGTCGACCGCGTCCGGTCAAATGTCTTCGGTCCTCCCCCGGTCCCAGTCCCCCCGTCCGGCCGGAACCCACAGGTTTGACTCCCTCGAAGCCCTCCGGCGACTCACCCACAGATGTCTCTCAGGCTCCCCGACATCGGCCTCGGCACGTACCGGATGACCGACCGCGACGAGTGCGTCCGTGCCGTCGAAACCGCCCTCGACGTCGGCTACCACCACGTCGACACCGCCCAGATGTACGACAACGAGTCGTACGTGGGCGCGGGACTGGCGAACGCGTTCGACTCCATCGACCGCGAGGACGTGGTCGTCGCCACGAAACTCGACACCGACAACACCGGGTACGACGACGCCGTCTCGACCGCCCGCGAGAGCCGTGACCGCCTCGGCCTCGACGTCGTCGACCTGCTGTACGTCCACTGGCCGCTGGAGGCGTACAGTCCCGAGGAGACGCTCCCCGCCCTCGACGACCTGGTGGACGACGGAGTCGCCCGCGAGGTGGGCCTGTCGAACTTCCTCCCCGCCCAGCTCGAGGAGGCGATGGACCGCCTCGACCACGACCTGTTCGCCCACCAGGTCGAGATGCACCCGCTCTGTCAGCAGCGCGAACTGCACGAACTGGCGCGAGAACACGACCACTACCTCGTCGCGTACTGCCCCATCGCTCGCAACAGAGTCGCGGACGTCCCCGTCCTACAGGACGTCGCCGAGGCCCACGACGCCACCCCCGCGCAGGTGTCTTTGGCGTGGCTCGCCGCGAAGGAGAACGTCGTCCCCATCCCGAAGGCGTCCTCCCCCGACCACATCCGGGAGAACCTCGCGGCGACCGACCTGAGCCTCACGGCCGACGAAGTCGCACGCATCGACGGCCTCGCCGGGCGGGAAGAGCGCGTCGTCGACTTCCCGTCCGCGCCGTGGAACACGGCGTAGCCACGCTCTCACTCCGCCGTTCGCACCCGGTTCAGCGCCGCCCGCAGATCCCGGCGGAGCGCCTCGCGTTCGAGGAGGGCGAACCCACAGAGGACGACGAGGAAGCCCACCACTGTCGTCGGGGAGACCGACTCGCCGAGGACGACGGCGCCGGAGACGGCGGCGACGATGGGGACGACGTAGGCGACGAGGTTCGCTCGCACCGGCCCCGCCTCCCGGATGAGCGCGAAGTACGCCGGGAACGCGAGGCCGGTCGAGACGGTTCCGAGCCAGACGACTGCGACGACGGCGCTCGGTGTCCAGGTCACGGCGAGCGGTTCCCCCAGCACGAGGCTCAGCGCGTGCGAACAGACTGCCCCGACGGCCATCGCCCAGGCGGTCAGCGCGAACGACGACAGGGTGGGGTGGAGCCGTCGCAGGAGGACGCTCCCGAAGGCGACAGAGAACGCGGCGACGACGACGAGCGCCTCGCCGACCCCCGTGCCGCGGAGGAGCGCCGGTGAGGGCTGCACGACGACGACCAGTCCGGCGAACCCGACGACCAGGCCGAGCGTGCCGACGAGCGAGAGTCGCTCGCGGAGGACGAGCGCAGCGAACGGTGCCGTCGCCAGCGGCACCACCCCGTAGACGACGGCCGCGGCGGCGCTCGTCGTGAACTGCTGGCCCACGAAGAGCAAGACGCCGTTGATCGTGACGAGGAACACCCCGGCGACGCCCACGCCGAGGAGGTCGTGCCGAGTTCTCGGGAGCGACCCGGCGACGCCCTGCCGAAGGAGGAGCGCCGAGAGGAGCAGCGCCGCGCCGAGGTCGAACCGGAACGCGGCGAACAGGACGGGTGGGAGCGTCGCCACGCCGGCCTTGATGCCGACGAACGCCGTCCCGAACGCGAGTGCGGCGACGACGAACAGGAGGTGGGGACGGTGACGCATCGGGGCTGTCTCGGGAGTCGCTCCAGCGTCGGTTAGCCCTGTCGCTTCGATTTCAGAAGCAGTGAGTTTCCGGCCGCATCGTCGGCACTGCCCGCCGTCGATTCGAACTGGGTGTTCTATCATTCCTCCACGAAAAATCTAATAATTACCAGTTTGGACCTGCGATAAAGACAGTCAGGCTGAATAATCAAAAATTATATGCGTTGTATGATTCAATACGGTAGTTATGGGGACTGCCATGGTGGCTTGCCCGTACTGTGGGCAAGGGATTGAGGCACCGACGACCGAGAACGGACGCATCGGTGGGGTGCGCCGGCGGTTGAAACAGGAGTACCGTCTCGCTCGGCACACCTGTCCGGAGTGCGGACACGACTACGACATCCACAACCGCTGACACGAAGCGGCGTCCCCAGACGCCGCTCCGTCGACCGACTGTTCTTTCGCCGTCCACGCACCCCCGGTAGCTCCCGGCGTCGACTGCCCACGCGAACGGGGCCGAACACGTTCGGTCGCCGGGCCGGTGTCGGCGGTGCGCCGGACGACGGGCGGTCCCGCCCGCCACTCTCCACCGTGTGCGACGCCCCTCAGCCCGTGTTCTTCATCCCGGCGGCGATGCCCTTCACCGTGAGGCGGAGGGTCTGTTCCTCCGACTGGGTGCGGTGCGTCTGTGCCAGGAGGTGCGTCTGGAGGAGGTTCAGCGGGTCGACGTAGGGGTTCCGGCGCGTGAGACTCTCCTCGAGCCAGTCGCGCTGGAGGAGCGAGTCGCGCCCGCAGATGGCGAGCGCGTGGTCGACGGAGCGGTCGTACTCGTCGGCGAGGCGCGGGAAGAACGACTCGCGGAGGTCGGCGTCGGCGAGATTGGCGTACTCGGCGGCGATTTCGAAGTCCGTCCGCGCCAGCGAGAGGGTGGCGCGGTCGAGGGCCGTCCGGAAGAACGGCCACTCGTCGTACATCTCCCGGAGCGTCTCGACGTCGCCCTCCTCGAGGAACGCGTCGATGCCCGACGCCAGGGCGTACCAGCCCGGGAGGATGCAGCGCGACTGCGTCCACGAGAACACCCACGGGATGGCGCGGAGGTCCTCGACGGTGCGCTCGCCGCTTCTGGAGGCGGGACGCGAACCGAGGTTGAGGTCCTCGATGACCGTGATGGGCGTCGCCTGCTCGAAGTAAGAGACGAACCCGTCCGACTCGAGCAGGTCACGGTACTCCTGACGGGCCGCGGCCGCCATCGTGTCCATCGCGTCGACCCACTCCTCGGGTACCTGTTCTTCGGGCTGGCGGATGGCGTTGCGCCGCGCGCGGACCTGCGCGTTCAGCATCTGTTCGAGGTTGCGCTCGGCGATGCGGGGGTTGGCGTACTTCTCGGCGATGGCCTCGCCCTGCTCGGTGAACTTGATCTGGCCGGTGACCGTCTCGTTCGGCAGCGCGAGCATCGCGCGGTTCATCGGGCCGCCGCCGCGGGAGATGGAGCCGCCGCGGCCGTGGAACAGCCGCATCGTCACGCCGAAGTCATCGGTGATGTTGGCGAGGCGGCGCTGATTCTTGTAGAGGTCCCAGTTCGCCGCGAGGAAGCCGTTCTCCTTGTTGGAGTCCGAGTAGCCCAGCATGATCTCTTGGACGTCGTTCCGTGCCGCCAGGGCCTTTTCGTACGCCTCGTTCTCGAACAGCGTGCCCATGATGCGCCGGGCGCCGTTGAGCGCGCTCTCCGTCTCGAGCAGGGGCACGATGTCGACCCCACAGTGGTCGGGCAGGGAGACGACGCCGGCCTGGTCGGCGAGGAACAGCACCTCCAGCACGTGCGAGGGCTCTTCGGTCATCGAGATGCAGTAGGTGTCGATGGCGCCGACGCCGTACTCGCGCTGCCAGTCGCCGAGTTTGCTGAACCGCCGGAGGACGCGCGCTGCGGTGTCCGACACGTCGCCGGGTTCTTCGAGGTCGACGAGCTGCTCCTCCTGGAGGACGGCGTCGGTGAGGACGTCGACCCGTTCGGCCTCGTCCATCGCGGCGTAGTCGATGCCCTCCAGAGCGAGCGCCTCGCTCACGGCCTCGGTGTGGTTCTCCCGGTGGTCCCGGAGGTCTAGGCTGGCGAGGGTGAAGCCGAACGTGTCGACCTGTCGGCGGAGCGGTTCGACGTACGTCGCCGCGACCTGTTCGGCGCCGGTGAGACAGAGGCTCTCGTGGACGACGTCGAGGTCCGCGAGGAACTCCGCGGGGTCGGCGTAACCGTCGGGGCGGACGTCGGAGATGCGCCGCAGTCGCTCGCGCATCAGCTTCAGCTTCTGGCGGTACGGCTCGTCGGGGTAGCGGGCTTCGACTTCCTCGCCGACGACCGGCAGGCGTTCCCGGTCGGCCTCGATGGACTCGCGGAGCGCGTCACCGACGTCGACCCGGCGGCCGTCCTGGCTGAGCACTCCCGAGAGGCGTTTCAGCGCGTCGAGGTACTTTTCGATGACGACTTCGCGCTGGCGTTCGAGCGTGTCGGTCGTCACCTCGGGGGTGACGAACGGGTTGCCGTCGCGGTCCGACCCGGCCCACGACCGGAACTCGAACAGCTTCGGCACGTCCACGTCGGGGTACTCCTCGTGGACGACGTCCTCGAACTCCTGGTACACCTCGCCGACGACGTCGAAGAGGATGTTCTCGAGGTACCACTGGACGTTCCGGGCCTCGTCCTGCGGTTCGGGCCGCCGGTCCCGTACCTGCGAGGTCTGCCAGAGGCTGGTCACTTCGGCGTCGACCTCCTTCCAGAGCTGGTCGGCCTCCTTGTCGGTCATCCGCCGCTCGTCGAGCACCTCGAGGTCCTTCGCGATGGAGCGGAGCTTCGCCTTCACGGTCTTCCGCCGCGCCTCCGTCGGGTGGGCGGTGAACGTCGGTTCGATGAGCACGTCGTCGAGGATTCCCTGGACGGTCTCGGTGTCGGCGTCGGCCTCCGAGAGCGCCTCGACGGTCTCCTCGAGGCCGTCCTCGAGTGTCCGCGCCTGCGACGCCTCGCGGTTCGCCCGCACCCGCTCGCGCTCCTCGGCGAGGTTGATGAGTTCGAAGTAGGTGGTGAACGCACGCGCGACGGCGCTCTCCCCTTCGGGGTCGAGTCGGTCGATGACGTCGTGGAGCGGCCGACGCGACTCCGCCTCCCCCGCGCGGTAGGCGATGGCCGACGTCCTGAGGTCCTCGACGGTCTCGAACGCCGCGGTCGACGACTGGTCCTCGAGGACGTCGCCGAGGAGCGCACCAAGCTCCCTGACGTCCTGCCTGACGTCTCTGGTGTGAAGGTCCATACCAGCCCGGTACGGAGTCCCCGGTGTAAAAGCCACGAGTTTCGCTCGAAAAATTGCCTCGCTCCCGAGTACGTTCTGTACATACCGTCAGGAGCCCTCAATAGCGCCCTGTACTGCTGTATACCAGATAGTGTCGGCTCCCGTCGCGCGCCGCGTGGGTCCCGTCGAGACCGGCGTCGGCTCGGGGCGTCCCGTCCGTGGGACGGCGGCCGGTTCGCGCCAGCGCGTCGTGCACTTCGTCACGCTTTTTACCGGCGGCTCTAAGGTTTCGACATGAGCGAGAGCGACGACAAGTACCCCACAGAGTCCGGCCGGCGCCGGTTCGTCAAAGGCGTCGTCGGCGGTGCCGCACTCGCCGGCGTCGGTGCGGCCGGCTCGGCGACCGTCAACTCCGCGACGACCTCTCCCGGCGCGGGTGGTGGCCCGACGCAGGCGTACGCCATCGAGAACACGGCCGGCCCCGCCCCGCGCGGCATGCCTCTCATCCCCATCGAAATCGACTCGGAGGGCTACCTGAAGGGCGTCTGGCCCGACGTGCAGACCACGACGCAGAACGGCGTCGAGATCGAGATCGCCGCGACCGACAACTTCCGTGGGAGCGGCGTCACCTACTCCTCCGAGTGGTTCCAGTACTGTGGCGTCCAGTCGTACCCGCAGCTCGCGCCGTCCGCCGAAGCTGACAACTTCTTCCGCTCGGACTCCGGCGCCTACTCGTGGCAGCAGGAGACGTACAGCGCCGGCGACAAACTCCACGTCGACGACTTCTCCGACTACAGAGAGTGGGGCAACGGTATCGGCAGCCCGGGCATCGGCAAGCCCGCGACCGGCACGTGGCGCTCGCAGGACTCCGAAGACACGATGCCCATCCAGGTGATCAAGAGTCCCGTCGTCGAGCAGAAGGCGCCGGAAATCGGCGGCTTCTTCGAGGCGGCCACGCAGGACGGGTTCATCGCCTGGCTCAACAAGTGTACCCACTTCTGCTGCGTCCCGGGCTGGAAGCAGTCCGCCGACGCCGCGAAGTTCGGCAACGCCGACCACGTCTACTGTCAGTGCCACCAGTCCCTCTACGACCCGTTCACCGTCGTTCAGACGCTGTTCACCGCGCTGCCGCGCCCCGACTGACCCTCAGCCGCCGCTCACGGGCGGGAACAGCGCCAGTTCGTCCCGCTCGCTCACCTCCGTCTCGAGGCCGTCACCGGCCGTCTCGACGTTCTCCCCGTTTTGCAGGACGTTGACGTGGTCGTACACCGTGCCGTCCTCGTCGAACACGCGCCCGTCGAGCCCCGGGTTCGCCGCGACGAGCGCCGACAGCGCGTCGGCGACGGTCGCGTCCTCGTCGACGTCGACAGTCACGCGCCCGCTCCCGGCGTACTCCTTCAGGTCGGCGAACAGCTTCCACTCGAGTTGCATACTCCACTCTCGGACCTCGGTCGGGCAAGAGCGTTGCGCCCCAGGCGGCCGGACTCACCGGCGCGCGTCGAGTAGCCGCCACGGTCGGAGGTCGACCACCGAGACGAACACGAGGAGGGCGAACGCGGCGGGTGCAGTCCGGAAGCGTGGGTCGCCGGCGAGTGGACCCCCGACGAGAGACGCGAGGGCTAGTGCGACGGCGGCGTATCCAGCCCGCCCCGCTGTCGCTCGCAGCGTCTCGGGCGTCAGCCAGGGGACGAGGGCGACGCCAATCCCGACGAGGCCGACGCCGACGCCGACGGCCGCCGCGAACGACCCCGTGACGACGCCCACGGCTCCCCCCGCGTAGGCTGCGACACCGAGGACGTGGTTGAGGAGGACTCCGCGCCTGAGTATCGACCAGTAGCCGCCGGCGAAGGAGAGCCGGTCGCTGGTGATGGCCGGCCAGGGTCGGCCGGCCGAGAGGTGTCCCTCGCGGAAGGCGCCGACGACGAGCGGCGTCACGACGACCAGCACCAGCGCGGTCGGTTTGACCACCCCGCCCGACCGTGGCGACCGGAACACCAGCCACAGCACCGGCGCCGAGAGCAAGGTGACCTGCGCGAGGCCCTGGTAGCCGCTGACCCAGAGCCAGCGGCCGGCGGTGTGGAGGCGAGAGTCCGTGGCGGCGTCCGAACCTGTGGCGAGCCGTCTGTCGTCGTTGGTCCGGAGCGGGCCTGACCGCGATGACATCGTGTCTCCGGCTTGTCACCGTCGTCGTAAAGCGTTTTTTCGCACTCACCTTGGAGAAATATCCTTCACCCGCGTTCCGCGCTCGGTCGTCCCGCAGCCGACTCCCACTCCCTCCCACCCACCGGTCGAAGGGGTCGGCGCCGACGGCCGCCTCAGTCCGCGGTGGCGTCCGCCATCGCCTCTTCGGCGGAGGGAGGCGCGTCGACGACGACGTTGGCCCGTGCCTCGAGTCGTCGGAGCACCTCGGGGCGGGCGACCACGTAGAGCGTGTCGCCGGCTTCGACGACCCGCGAGCGCGGGGGAATCGCCTCGACCGACCCGGACGCGGGGCGGACTGCGGCGACGGTCACGTCGAGCGAACCGAGCGTCTCGCCGACGACCGACGACGACTCGGGGACGGTGACCGCGGCCATCGTCTCGTCGGCGACGCGGAGGAGCGAGGCGAACTCCCGGTCCGCCCGCGGTTCGGCCGGGAGCGAGACCAGCCGATAGGTCGACGTCGCGTCGACCTGGGCGGCGTCCGCGGCGTCGGCCGCGAGCGTGACCACGTCGCCGCTCGCCGCGCGAAGCTCCGCGGTGAACAGTCGCTTCGGCGGCCGACGCGTCACCGTCTCCCCTTCGGCTCGTTCACCATCACCGTCGGCGGCGACGGTGTCGTCGGTCGACTCGGGCTTCGTCCCGCCCGGTCGCCACACCTGCACCAGGTCGCCCGAACTCGCCGCGTTCGCCGGGTCCGCACGGAGCGAGAGAGCGACCGTCCCGTGTCCGAGCGTCGGTCCGAGCCCCGCCACTCGACTCCCGACCGCGAGGTACTCGACGACCCCCCGTCCGGTGAGTTCGACGTCGACGTAGCCGACGCGGTAGTCGTCCTTCAGCCGGGTGACGAGCCTGTCGCGGAGTTCCTCGACGGTGAGTCGGTTCGGGAACAGGAGCGTCTTCCCGCCCATCTCCGCCTTCAGGTCGTTGGAGACGGCGTCGTAACTCTCCATGTCCTCGATGTCGTCGGCGTCGGGGAGGGTCACCGCCGTCACCCGGCCGACGGTCCGGACGATTCTCGACACTTCCGCGTCGAGTTCCTTCGCCCCGGCGACGGCGAAGACGTCGGTCGCCATCCGATCGCCTACGCGCCGTCCGACCGGCGTCGCGAACGCGGCGAGGCCGATGGCGACGACGTTGAACACGACCGCCTCGAACTCGAAGATGGTCGACGCCTCCCCGACGACGAGCTGGCTGAACAGGCCGACGGTGTTGAGGTAGAGGGCGACGACCGACAGGCCGAGGACGGTCGAGACGCCGAGGGGAACCGGTTCGCGGGTGTACCACCGGAAGACGAGTGCCGAGAGCGCCGAGACGAGCCCCGCGGCGAAGACGAACGCCAGTATCTGCCCCACGTCCTCGACGAGCGTCGGGCTGTCGAGCGAGACGCCCTGGAGGACGACGAGGTCGACGACGGCGGTCACGCGACCACCTCCGCGAACGCGGAGAGCGCGTCCGACCGGCCGACGACGAAGAGGTCGTCACCGGCGGCGACCGACTGCGACCCCCGCGGTGTCACGTGCCACGCCCCCTCGTGGTGGAGCGCGAGGACTACGACCTGGTACGTGTCTCGAACGGTCGCCTCGCCGAGCGTGACGCCGTCGAGGGCGCCGCCCTCCCGGACGGTGAGTTTCCGGAAACGCCGCCCTCCCCGGCGAAGCAGCGAGACGAGTTCGAACTCCCGGCGGGTGCCCTGCGACTCGACGACGAGGCGCTCGACTGTCGAGACCCCGAGGAGGACACTCGCGTCCGACCGGCTGACGGCGAGTGTGACGCGGCCGTCGCCTCCCGTCGTCGTCGGGGGTGCCGCGGGTCCCGGCTCCGCGTCCGCCGCCTCGACGCCGCCGTCGGTCGCCACTGGCTCGGCCCGCCCCGACACCCCGTCCGTCCGCGCGCTGAGGACGGTGCCCGAGACGGTCCGGTCGCCGGTGTCGACCCTGACCTCGTCGCCGGCGGCCAGTCCGGTCGGCAGCAGGGCGCCGACCGACACGGCCCGTTTGCCCGCCGGGATGCGTTTCGAGAGCCCGCCGCTCGGCGGCGCGGCGCTCACGGTGGCGTGGGCGTTCTCGTCGAGTCGGACGGTCACGTCGGCGAGGTCGAACTCGGAGCGGAGGCGGTCGGCGAACCGCGCTTCGAGTTCGACGAGCGGGACGTCGGCCGGGAACGTCCACTCCCCCTCGCGAATCGTCGCGCGGAGTTCCGCCGGGAGGGCAGGGTACCCCTCCATGTCGCCCACCTCGCCGGAGACGGTGACGCGGACCTGCCCGTGTCCTCCGACGAGTTCGACGACGTCCGCGTTGAGCGTCCGCTCGGTGAGCTTCCGGAGGTTCAGTCGTCTCGGGACCGCCGCCCCGAGTTTGTCGCCCTGGCTGTGGGCGTACAGCGACAGCATCAGGACGACGATGACCGCGACGACGAACCGTTCGCCCGAGCCGAGAATCGCGGGGTCAGACAGGGCCATGAGCCCGCCGTTGGCACCGGCGATGGCCAGCGCGAGGACCATGACACCGAAGCCGGGGATGGTGACACCCGTGACGTACTTGAAGACGAACCCGAGTATCCCCGACACCAGCGCGGGGATGATTCCCGTGAGGATGCCCAGGTAGAGACCGAAGAGTACCTCGATCGGCAGCGAAGCCATAGTCGCACGACTCGTGCCGTCGGGATACCAGTTCCGCCCCGTCCCGCGGCCCCCGTGGGGTCGCCCGCGGCGCCCGACGGTCCGGCGACGACACCCGACCACGGCGGGGGAACGGCTCACGCGACCGCCCCCTCGAACGACGCGAGCGACTCGCGCGTCCCGACGACGACGAGGCCGTCACCGGCGACGACGGCCTGTCCACCCCGCGGTGCGACTCGCCACGTCCCCTCGTGACGGACGGCGAGGACGGCGACATCGTAGCTGTCGCGGACGGCCGCCCCGCCGAGCGTGACGCCGTCGAGCGCCCCCGCCTCCCGTACCGTCAGGGCACGGAACCGGCGGCCGCTACGGCGGAGCAGCGAGACGAGTTCGAACTCCCGACGGACGCCGCGGGACTCGACGACGAGTCGGTCCACCGTCGAGGTCTCGAGGAGCGCAGTCGCGTCCGACCGGCCGACCGCGAGCGTGACCCGGCCGTCTCCGCCCGGTGCCGTCGCGGCCGACGGCGGAGGCGCTGTCGTCGCGTCGACCCCGCCGTCTGTCGCCGTCCCTGTCGCGGCCGACTTCGAACTGCCCGCGACGCTGAGGACGGTGCCCGAGACGGTCCGGTCGCCGGCGTCGACCCTGACCTCGTCGCCGGCGGCCAGTCCGGTCGGTAGCAGCGCATCGAGCGACACGGCGCGCATACCCGCGGGGACGCGTTTCGAGAGCGCGCCGCTCGGCGGCGCGGCGCTCACGGTGGCCCGCGCGTTCTCGTCGAGTCGGACGGTCACGTCGGCGAGGTCGAACTCGGCGCGGAGACGGTCGGCGAATCGCGCCTCGATTTCGACGAGGGGGACGTCCGCCGAGAACGTCCACTCCCCCTCGCGGATGTTCCGCCGGAGGTCGGCGGGGAGAGCGGGGTATCCTTCCATGTCGCCCACCTCACCGGAGACGGTGACGCAGACCTCCCCCCGGCCACCGACGAGTTGGACGACGTCCGCGTTGAGCGTCCGCTCCGTGAGCTTCCGGAGGTTCAGCCGCTTCGGGACCGCCGCCCCGAGTTTGTCGCCCTGGCTGTGGGCGTACAGCGACAGCATCATGACGACGACGACGGCGACGACGAACCGCTCGCCGGAGCCGAGGATGGCCGGGTCGTTCAGCGCCATCAACCCCCCGTTCGCCCCCGCGATGGCGAGCGAGAGGACGACGACGCCGAGCCCGGGGATGGTCACGTTCGTGACGTACTTGAAAACGAATCCGAGGACGCCCGACACTAGCGCGGGGATGATTCCCGTGAGGATGCCCAGGTAGAGGCCGAAGAGTACCTCGACCGGGAGCGAAGCCATACCCTCGCTCACTCGGGGGGTCGGTATACAACTTGCGTCCGTGGCCGTCCCGACGAGTCTCCCGGACGGCGCGGCCGCTCTCTTCGGCAGCGACCGAGCGGTTTATTACCGACTCTCCACCCTGCACGGGTATGGTGAGTCGCGAGTGGATCGGTGGACGGGCGTCGGTGGTGCTGACCTTCGCCGTCGCCATCGCGTCGGTCGTCACCGGCATCGCCAACATCGGCGTGCCGCCCCGTCCAATCGGACCGGTGGCCGCCGTCGTCCCCGAGTTCGTCCCGACCATCGCCGGCTTCACCGGCGCCCTCACGGGCTTTCTCCTCCTCGCCAGCGCGTTCGGCCTCCGGCGAGGCCTCCGCGCGGCGTGGTACGCGACGATGGTACTGTTCCCCATCACGGCCCTGCAGGGGGCGCTCCAGTCGAACGAGCGCGCCGTCCCCCTCGTCGCGCTGTCGGCCGTCGCCTTCCTCGTCCTCGGGGTCAACCGCAGACGGTTCCACCGTGACCTCGACCTCACCACCACGGAACTGGCCGCACTCGCCGCCATCGTCGGCGCGCAGACGTACGGGACCGTCGGCGCCTACGCGCTTCGCGACCAGTTCACCGGCTTGAACAACCTGGTCGACGCGTTCTACTTCGCCCTCGTCACCGGGTCGACGGTCGGCTACGGCGACATCACCCCCTCGACCCCCATCGCGCGCCTGTTCGGGATGTCCGTCCTGCTCGTGACCGTCTCCTCGTTCGCGGTGGCGCTCGGTGTCCTCCTCACGCCAGCCATCGAAGCACGCCTCTCGAAGGCCCTTGGACGCATGACTGAAACACAGCTCGACCTCCTCGAAAACCACGTCCTCGTGCTCGGATACGGGGACCTCACCGAACCGATTCTCGAAGAACTCTCCTCGAAGGCGCCGTACGTCGTCGTCACTCAGGACGCAGAACGCGCCCGCATCCTCACGGACCGCGACATCGACGTCTTCACCGCGGACCCCTCGGACGCGGACTCGCTCGAACGCGCCCGCGTCGACACCGCTCGTGCCGTCGTCGTCGCCACCAACAACGACGCCGAGGACGCCCTCGCCATCCTCACGGCGCGGCAGTTGAACCCGAAGGTCCGCATCGTCGCGGCGGCCTCCAACCGAGAGAACGTCGACAAACTCAAACGCGCCGGCGCGGACACCGTCATCAGTCCGACGACCCTCGGCGGGCACCTGATGGCCGAGTCTGCGCTCGGCGGCGACTCCGAGAAGGTCGAACAGCAGGTGCTGGAGGAGGAGCCTTCGAAGGAGGACCCGGTCGAGTCCGACGGCGACGGCACCATCGACCAGCCCACCTCACGAGACGACTGACGGCGCCGCGAACGTCCCGTGGGAGTGTCGGACGGCCCGGTGTCCGGCGGTTCGGGTCCGACGGCCGACCGCCTCAGCCCAGGACGGAGTCTTCGAGCATGACGGCCATCTGCTGTTCGGCGACGTACTCGTCGCCGATCTTGAAGTGAGCCTTCCGGATCGCTTCGGTCTCCCAGTGGTGCCGTTCGAGGAACCGGACCGCGTCCTGGTTCGTCGCCGGCAGGCTCTGATACACCTTCTCGTAGCCGTTCGACGCCGCCCACTCGAGGCCGTGTTCCATGAGACGGCTCCCGATGCCGTGGCCGCGGTACTCCGCCTCGACGCCCATCGTCAACTCCGCGGTGTGGCGCAGTTTCGCGAAGTTTGGCGACCGGAGGTGGACCCAGCCCACCACCCTGTCGTCGACGGTGGCGACGAAGAACATCCGGAACTCGCGCTTGTCGTTCCGCAGGACGACCTCCTCGTCGTCGAGCAGTTCGACGACCGACTCGGCGGCCAGGTAGGTCTCCTCCTCGGTCACCTCGCGCATCACCGCCACGAGGCCGTCGAGGTCACTCTGGGTCGCCGGGCGGATGGTCACTTCGACGCCGTCCGTCTCGTACGTCTCCTCGGTGCCGTACTCGATGGCGAGTTGCAAGACGCCGTTCCAGTCCTCGAGGTACCCCTCCTGGATGAGCATCGTCACCTCCTGGTCGACGAGTTCCGGGTCCATCGAGAGCGCCGTCTCCACTTCGCTGCGCTCGACGGGGGCGTGACGCTCGACGTACTCGTACACCCGCTCACTTTCGGCGGAATCGAACGACGGCGGACGCTGAGCCTGCATGGTAGCGCACCCTATGCCACCGACCCACATAACGTTGTGTCACTCCGACACGTCCCGACCGGCCGGAAGCACGCCCACGTCCAGCGGCACGACGGGGGTACGGAGACCGGTCACAGGGCCTCCTGACCGCGGGGGGCCGCCGGTCAGGGGTCGCCCCGGTCGACGACGGCCACGTCGGTCTCGACCTCCGCGATGCGCTCGAACGTCGGTGGCGAGACGAACCGGGAGGCCGCGGAGCGGTCGCCGCTCGACCCGACGACGACGAGGTCGTACGACCGGGCGTTCGCCGTCAGATACGCCGTCACGTCGGACCGGGCGACGCGCGTCTCGACGGGCCGGTCGACGGTCTCGACGAGGTTCGCGAGTCGCGTCTCGGCGGGGCGACGCTCCACCTCGGACCCGATGCAGGTACAGACGCTGAGCGCACCCTCCTCGCCCGCGATACGCTCGGCGAAGTCGATCATGGCGTGGGCGGTGTCGCCGGGGCGGGCGACCAGCACGAGCACGCGTCGCCAGTCGCAGTCGTCGTCCACCGCACGGAACGCGATGGCATCGGACGGGCCGCGGAACACGCCCCTGACGAAGTCGGTGAGCGCGCCGTCGTCCGCCTCGTACGGCGTCACGACGAGGTCGCACCCGGTGTCGCTGACCGCCCGGAGCGTCGCCGTCACGGGTGCGCCCTCCTTCACGACTACCTCGCAGGGGACGCCGGCGGCCCGGACGCTCTCGGCGACCGACTCGAGGTGGTCGGTGACCACCGTCGCCTCCGTGCGCTCGTCGTCCCCGTCGTCGACGAGTCCGAGCAGGACCACCCGTCCCGCCTCGTGGGCCGCCGCCAGGCGCGACCCGAACACCGCCGTCGTCTCCGAGGACCAGTCGGGGCCGCGCATCGGGACCAGCACCCGGTCGTCCGCCGCGACAGTGCTGTAGAGGTAGCGCGCACGCTTCTCGTAGAACTGCTCGCGCCAGACGTAGAACACTGCGGCGACGAGCGCGCCGAACACGGCGACCGAGAGCACGTACGACTGCGGCGTCGCGCGGTCGGTCACGAGGACGAGCAGCGCCGTCGAGAACGCCGCCGGTTCCTCGACGCCGAGCGCCCACGTCGCCCCGCCGGTGAGGAGAATCGAGAGCGCGGCGGCCGCGGGGAGGACCCCGAACGTGCCCGCCGGCGGCCCGGAGACGAGAAGGGAGAGTTCGAGCGCCGCCCACCCGGCGAGCGCCCCGACGGTGAGTCCGACGACGAACTTCACCGGCGACGCGTACCGGCCCTCGGGGTCGGCGAAGAGCGTGTACGTGCCCGACGCCAGCGGCGGGAAGAGGAGGAACGACAGTTCGGTGAGGGCGTTCGAGATAATCGTCACGCCGCCGATGAGGAGCGGGACGAACAGGAGAATCGAGAGGTGGATGAGGTTGTTCGTGTTCTCGACCCAGCGGCGGAACTCGGTGAGTTCCCGGCGTTCGATGCGGCGGACGCGTCGCCCGACGGCGACGACGCGGGCGAGGAGCGTCTCGCGGTCCACGCTGGGCTCAGAGGGTGGCGACGGCGTCGAGGGTCAGCGCGATGGCCCGCTCGACGTTGTCCTTTGCCTTCTCGGGGAGTTCCTCGTCGGAGTCGGCCCCCTTCTGGGTCCCCTCGACGAGGTTACCGTCAACCGTACAGATCGCGCCCGCACGGAGCCCCTTCCGCCGCGCGAGGGTGAACAGCGTGGCGGCCTCCATCTCGACGCTCAGGACGCCCGCGGCCTCGCAGTCGCCGACGAAGTCGCCCTCTTCGGCGTAGTAGGCGTCGTCGGAGGCGATGGGCCCGACGTGGACGTCCTCCCCGCGCGACTCGGCGCTGTCGACCAGCGCACGGAGCACCTCGAAGTCGGGGACCGCGGGGAACTTCACGGACTCGTACCGCTTCGACGTCCCCTCGAACTTCGCCGCGCCGCTCGCGACGACCATGTCGCCGATCTCGATGCCGCGCTGGAGCGCGCCAGTGGTGCCGACGCGGACGAACGTCTCGCACCCCACCCGCGAGAGTTCTTCGACGGCGATGGCCGCGGAGGGACAGCCGATTCCCGTCGAACAGATGGTCACCGGACGCCCGTCGTACGTGGCGTTGACGACGGTGTACTCCCGGTTGCTCGCGACGTGGTCGACGTCGTCGCAGTGCTCCGCGATGCGCTCGACGCGCCCGGGGTCGCCCGGGACGAGTGCCAGGTCGGCGACGTCGCCCTCCTCGACGAGGAGGTGCGGTTGTTTTCCCATACCCGGCGTCGGACGGCGGAGATGAAAAAACGCGTGGTCAGCGCCGGAACGGCCGGACGACTCTTGTCCCCTGCACGCCGGGGAGTGGTATGGAAGCCGACACAGACGAACTCGGACTCTCTGTCGACCGCCTGTTCGGCGGGTCTCTCGTCGCTGGCGTCGTCGTCGCACTGGCTGCGTACATCGCCGGCCTCGACCTCACGTTCGCCGTCGGGACGGGGCTGTTCGTCGCGGTGCTCGCCGTCGCGGGCGGCCTCGCCGTCCTCGGACGGTGACGGCGCGCGCCTCAGTCGTCGGTCTCGTCGTGCGCGTGGAGACTGCGCGCCCGGACCGCCTCGACGGCCTCCCACGACAGCGCCGCGCGTGCGCCGCGCGTCTCGGCCGCGAGCGCGCCGCAGGCGTTGGCGACGGCCAGTGCGTCCTCGGCGTCGCTCCCGTCGAGCCTCGCGGCGAGGTAGCCTGCGGCGAACGCGTCGCCCGCGCCCGTCGTGTCGACGACGTCGGCGGCGAACCCCGGGTGCGTGTACCGACGGCCGTCGGTGTCGACTTCGGCCCCGTCCTGCCCGTGCTTGATGACCACCGCCTGCGCCTCGCGTCCGACGTCGGCAATCGCTCGGCCGTCGTGAGGCGAGTCCGCCCCCGTATCGTCACCGAGCGCGACTGCGGCCTCCCGGTCGTTGAGGAAGAGGACGTCGACCAGGTCGAGCACGGCTCCGAAGTCCCGTTCGCCGACGAGGCGGCCGGGGTCGACGCTCACGGTCAGCCCCAGGTCGCCCGCGAGGGTGGCGAGTCGTCGGGCCGTCTCCGGCGACTGCCCCGTGAGGTGGAGGTGGTCCGCACCGTCGATGCTCTCGACGGACAGCGCGTCGGTGTCGAACGCCTCGTTCGCGCCCGCACAGCCGAACACCATCACCTCGCCAGCGTCGTCGACGGCGATGTACTTCACCGCCGTCGGCCGGTCGGGTACCACCTGCACGCCGGTCGTGTCGACGCCTGCGGCGGCGAGTTCGTGACGCGCCTCCGTGCCGTAGGTGTCGCCGCCGACGCTCCCGAGGAGGGCGGTGTCGAGTCGGAGTCCGGCGAGACCGCAGGCGACGTTCGCGGCGCTCCCCCCGCCCGCCGCCTGCGTCTCGCGGACCTGCGCCTCGCCGTCGGGGGCGGGCAGGGTGTCCACGTGGAGCGTCACGTCCCAGTTGACGTGACCCGCACAGATGACGCGCGGCATCACTGTGTCTCTCCTACTCGTCGCCGTCTGCCGTGAAAACTCCTGTGTCAGTTCGGTGTCCTTCCACCCGTCGGTCGCCGAGCAGTTCGCACTCTCAGCCCGACGGTGCTTCGACGTCGAGCGCGTTCCAGAACCACGACGCCGTCCGGGGCCACGCGTCCGCCTCGGCGGCCGCAATCGCTTCCGGGTCTCCACCGAGGTAGAGGCCGCCACCGACCATCTCGTACGTCGTCGGTCGGTACCGAATGGTGATGACGTGGCCGGCCTCGGGGTAGGTGAGCGTCTCGTGGCTGCTGTCGACGTCCGCCCGTTCCAGTCGGTCGGCGACTGTCTCGGCCATCTGGACGCTCGGCCAGACACCGTCGCGTCCGCCCGCGACGAGGAGCACGTCACCGCCGATGTCCTCGACGGGGATACGAGCGTCCGCCAGCGCCGCGTCGCTGGCCCGTTCGATGGCGTGACGGAGCGTACCGACCGTCTTGGACCGGCCCCGTACCTGTTCGGGTGGCTGTGGCGTCTCCGGTCGTGGCACCGTCGGGTGTGGCTCGCCGTCGACCGTCCACGACGACTCCGAGATGCCCTGGGTCGGCGACTGCCAGACGTACGCGGAGGGAGCGATGGCGACCACGGGACCGATCCCGTCGAACTGCGACGCCGCCAGCAGGGCGTACTCCGCACCCTTCGAGTGGCCGATCAGTCCCGTCTCGTCCGCCCGGACGGCCGTTCGCGACTGGAGCCAGTCGACGGCCGTCCGGACGTACTCGACGGGCACCCGCGCCAGTTCGTCCGGTAGTGGGTCCTCCTCACCGAACCACTTGACCGCGAGCGTCGCCACGTCGTAGGAGGCGAGCATCCGCCCGTAGTTCCGCAGTGGGCGGTTCCCCGCCCCGTGGAGGGCGATCACGCTCGCGTGGGGTCCCTCGCCCGGTGGCTCGTAGTAGTGGCCGACGAGGCCCCGTTCGCGGACCGTCCGACGTGTCACGTCCGGGTCGACGAACTGGCGGACGACGTCGGTGGTGGCTCGTTCGTCCCCGTCGACGCGCGCGGAGAGAGTCACGCTGTGCTCGGGCGGGTCGGGGACGAAGAACGACGGTTCCGTCAGCGAGTCCATCTGCATCGACCAGACGAACCCCATCGGTCGCGTCCCCTCGTAGGTGCCGTCGGTCGGCGCCCGGTCGGTGAGCGACACGGCGCCGGACTCGTCGGTACGGACCGTCGCCGACGACTGCCACGTCCGGCCGAGGCCGTCCCTGGTCGTCGCCACGAGCGTCACATCCGTCTCCGGTCGGAACCCGACGAGCCGTGGGGCGAGTCGCGCGTCGCGGAGGCGGCCGGACTCGACGCGAATCTCGGGGGACTGGGCGGCCGTCGCTGTCTCCGACGCCGTCGTCGTCGTGGTCGTCGGCGACTCGGCCGAATCGTCGCCGGCGTCGGTCGGCGTCGACCGGTCCGACCGGGCATTACACCCCGCGACGGCGGTCACGCTCGTCGCGCCGAGCAGTCTGAGGGCGGTGCGTCTGTCTATCCGTGGGGGACCAGACATCGACTCGACGTGTCCGCGGTCACGTGTAAACTGTGGGAGAAGAATCCTTCACCCGACACCGGTGCGCCGCCGAGACGGTCTCGGTCCAGTCACTCCGTAGCACGGGACCGCGTCGCCTTCACGCGATGGCGAACAGCAGGAGGTTGTGCGCCCCCGGCCCCAGCCCCACTGCGGCGACGACACCCAGCAGCAGCGACCCCTCGCGGGGGTCTTCCTCCATCAGGTCGGCGAAGAGGACGACGACACCGCCGACAAGCACGAGTTTGACCAGGACGAACAGCCACCCGCTCCCGAGCACCGCCGCCGTGGGGAGGTCGGCCGCGAACTCGATGATGTACCGCGAGAGTGGGGTTCGCTCGCCGAAGCCGAGAACGTCGACGCCGACTGCGGTGGAGACACCGTCGATTGCGTGGCTGAGGAGAGCGACCACGCCGACCACCCCGGTGTGTTCGACGCGCGGGACGAGGTGGGTGAGGATGAGCCACGCGGCCGCGCCGACGACGAGGCTCGCCGCGAGAGCGACGCCCGACCACAGCGGCGCGAAGGTCCCACGGGAGAGACCGACTGCGACGCCCGCCCCGTACGTCGGCACGAACGCGACCAGACCCGACAGGGCGAGGGTGCGCGGCACGTTCCGAGCAGCCGCGTCGGCGACGAGCCACACTCCGCCCGCGAGGACGGCCATCGTCGCGTAGACGGACGGGGTGCCGCCGAGCGGCCGGACGAGCGGCGGGAGCGCGTCGACGACGTACAGCGCGTGGACACCGGCCCCGGCGAGAATCCACGGCACGAGTGCGACGACGTGGGACTGGTCGACGGCGAGGCCGCGACGCGACACGCCGAGGGCGACCACGCCGAGGCCGACGACGAGCGCGACGAGGTACGGCACCGGCGGGAGGGCGAAGCCCTCCGGGAGGACCGACAGGAGCGTCATCGTCATGCGGAGTCGACTGTGAGCTCGGAGTAAACCACTTGCGTTCTCGTCCGCCCGACCCCGGCGTTTTTATGACCGGTTCACCTCTCTCGGGCCATGGACCGCAGCGAGTTCGCCGCCCGGATCGACCACACCGTCCTCGGCCCGGAGACCCGTCCCGCGGACGTCGAGCGGGTCGTCGACGAGGCCGAGGCACACGGCATGAACGCCTGTATCCCGCCGTGTTACGTCGCGGAGGCGCGCGAGCGGGCACCCGACCTCACCCTCGCCACCGTCGTCGGCTTCCCCCACGGCCAGCACGCGACCATCGCCAAGCGCGAGGAGGCGGCGACGGCCTGGCGCGACGGCGCAGACGAACTCGACGTCGTCGTCAACGTCGGCCGCCTCCACGCCGGCGACGACGGCGACGTGCGCGACGAACTCACCGAGATCGTCGCTGCCGTCCCCATCCCGGTGAAGGTCATCGTCGAGACGGCGCTCTTGAGTCGGGAGGAGAAACACCGCGCCTGCAAACTCGCCCGCGACGCCGACGCCGCGTTCGTCAAGACCTCCACGGGGTTCGCCGACGGCGGCGCCACGGTCGATGACGTCGAACTCATGGCCGAGTACCTCCCGGTCAAGGCCAGCGGTGGAATCGGCAGCTACGAGGAGGCGATGGCGATGTTC
This sequence comes from Salinigranum sp., assembly GCF_041641895.1. NCBI lineage: Archaea > Methanobacteriati > Methanobacteriota > Halobacteria > Halobacteriales > Haloferacaceae > Salinigranum > Salinigranum sp. The sequence goes on from NZ_JBEPXO010000059.1 coordinate 20,250, forward strand.
GACGCGGGCGCCGACCGTATCGGCGCCTCTTCGGGTGTGGCCATCGTCGAGGGGTTCCCCGACGCCGAGGACGGGCGCTAAGACGGCACCAGGAGTTCGTCCTCGCCCTCGCGGGCGACAGTCGGGAACACCCGGTCCCCGACGACGGCCAGTCCGCGCGGTGACCCGTCGGGTGTGAACTGCCACCGAACCGGGGCGGGCCGGAGACTCCCCCCGGTCCGCCGCCGGGCGCGAAGGCGCTGATACCTTCTCCGTCGACGGCCAGCACGGCGTCGCCGACGGCGACCGACGGTCCGAACGAGCGGTCCCAGTCGTGGTGTCGCCACCGGCGCTGGCCCGCTCGTCCGTCTCCCCGTTCACCGTCTCTTCCTCACGACGGTTCGAGCATCAGCACCGCCGTCGTCTGGTTCCCCTCCTCGTCGCCGAGTCGCGCCGTGACGTACACGCGGTTGTCGGCGACGCTCGTCGGCCCGGCGTACCCACCGGTCGGATACGAGAAGCGGAGCGCCTCCCGTCGGATGGCCCCGTTCGAGAGGCCACCGTCCGGATTCAGTCCGTACAGCCGGTCACCGGTCGTGAGGACGGTGTCGCCCGCGACGACGGGTGTGTGGTCGCCCGTCGTGCCGACGTCGAACGCCCACCGCCGCTCCCCGGTGTCGGCGTCGAGTGCGTGGAGCTTCCGGCCGCCGTCGGCGTAGACGGTGCCGTCGGCGACGGCGATGCCACCCTTGGCGAAGCCGCCGACTTCGGTCGACCACGCGAGGTTCGCTCGCGTCGTGTCGACGGCGTGGACGAAGCCGTCGAACGTGCCGACGAACACCTGTCTCCCCACCGACGTCGGTGGCGTCTGGCACTTCGCCGGGAGGTCGACCCGCCAGTAGCCGTCGCCGTACTCGTCGAGCGCGTACAGTTCGCCGCCCTCGGTGACCGCGTAGACGACGCCCCGTCGGACTGCTAGAGGCTGGCGGACCTGCCCGAACAGGTCGCGCGTCCACTCTCCCTCGCCGGTCTCGGCGTCGAGGCGACTCACGTGCCCCTCGCCGCCGACGTACAGCGCCTCGCCGTCCTCGTCCAGCCGAGGCGACACGTACGACCCGACGTCGACGTCGGCCGTCCACCGTTTCTGACCGCTCTCGGCGTCGACGGCGTGGACGCGCCGGTGACCGTTCGCGAGGTAGACCGTCCCGTCTCTCACTGTGGGTGCGGCCCAGAAGTTCCCCTGTCCGTCCTCGGGTTCGATGGCCCACCCCTGCTCGCCGCTGTCGACGTCGACCGTCCGGAGCGTGTCGCCGACGAGGAAGAGCGTCCCGTCGGCGACGACCGGTTGTGCGCTCCCGAACCGGTCGTCGACCCGGTTGACCTCCGACAGCCCGCGTATCGCGGGCGCGCCGAGAGCGTAGTTCGTGTTCGCCGCGTCGTGGCCAGCGGTCGGCCAGTCGGTCCGGTCGCCAGCGGCGCCGGCCGCGGCGTCGTGGCCGGCGTCGGACCCGAGACAGCCGGCGACGACTCCGACGGAGGCAGCCCCACAGGCCGTGAGGAAGCGACGTCTCGTCCGCGTGGAGGGCATCGTCTCCGACTGGCCGCGGGAACGACAAGTGTCTTCCCCCCGGCGAGGCCCGGCGACGAGACTCGGTGGTCCCGGAGTTCATATCCGATACCGCGGTCACACCTCCCGTGACCTGACACCGACCGCGACGCGGCCCGGAGCGCACAGGCGCTCGCTCGCCGTCAGCACACCGCGTCGTGTCCCGGTCCGGTCCTCCCGTGCTGACCGTTCGCCCCCGCCCCCGCTCGCGTCCGTCGCGGCCGCTCGAACGCACAGACCGTCGTGCTTTTGCCCGCCCGCCGGCAAGCGCAGACGACGCGAATGGCTCGGTACCACATCGAAACGTACGGCTGTACGTCGAACCGGGGAGAGAGCCGGCAGATCGAGTCGGCACTCCGCGACGCGGGGCACTACCGCGTCGACTCCCCCGACGAGGCCGACGTCGCCATCATGAACACCTGTACCGTGGTGGAGAAGACGGAACGGAACATGCTCCGCCGGGCCAAAGAGCTAGAGACGGAGACCGCCGACCTCATCGTCACCGGCTGTATGGCGCTCGCGCAGGGTGACGTCTTCCGCGAAGAGGACGTCGACGCCCGGATCCTCCACTGGGACGAGGTGCCCTCGGCCGTCACGAACGGCGAGTGTCCCACGCCCGGCCCCGGCGTCGAACCCGTCCTCGACGGCGTCGTCGGCATCCTCCCCATCGCCCGCGGCTGTATGAGCGACTGCTCGTACTGCATCACGAAGCACGCCACCGGCAAGATCGACTCCCCGTCCGTCGAGGAGAACGTCGAGAAGGCCCGCGCGCTCGTCCACGCCGGGGCCAAGGAGCTCCGTATCACGGGCCAGGACACCGGCGTCTACGGCTGGGACCAGGGGGAGCGGACGCTCCACGAACTCCTCGACCGTATCTGCGACATCGACGGCGACTTCCGGGTCCGAGTCGGCATGGCGAACCCGAAGGGCGTCCACGGCATCCGCGCTGACCTCGCCGATGTGTTCGCCGAGAACGAGAAGCTCTACAACTTCCTCCACGCCCCGGTGCAGTCGGGGTCGAACGACGTCCTCGGCCACATGCGCCGCCAGCACCAGGTGTCGGAGTACGTCGAGGTGGTCGAAACGTTCGACGCCCACCTGGACTACTGGACGCTCTCGACGGACTTCATCGTCGGCTACCCCACCGAGGAGGACGCCGACCACCGGCAGTCGATGGCGCTCCTCCGCGAGACGCGCCCCGAGAAGATCAACGTCACGCGCTTCTCGAAGCGCCCCGGGACCGACGCGGCGAAGCTGAAGGGTCTCGGCGGTACCCTCAAGAAGGAACGCTCGAAGGAGATGTCCGAGCTGAAGATGGACGTCGTCGGCGAGGCGTACGAGGCGATGGTCGGGACGACCCACGAGGTGCTCGTCGTCGAGGAGGGGACGGGCGATTCGGTGAAGTGTCGCGACGAGGCCTACCGGCAGATCATCGTCCAGAACGCCTCCGACTACGGGCTGGAACCCGGCGACTTCTGCGACGTCGAGGTGACGGGCCACCAGACGGTGTACGCGTTCGCGAAGCCGGTCTGACCGCCGTGGCTGTCGGACGCGCCGACCGTTCCGCCGCGTCGACCCCGCCGACCGACGGACACCGGACCTGACGTTGCGGGCCCGAGAACTGCACAGCGACCTCCGGGTGACGTTCGCCACGCGGCGCTTCAGCAGCAGCCGCCGTCTCCACCCTCGTCTCCGTCGTGACTGCCTCTTCCGAAGTACGACGCCACCGGCTGTGGCCCGTCTCTCCGGTCGGCCGCTCGGTTTCGTTTTCGGCTCGCTGGTTCGACCCCGTACGCCGCGCGAAGCACCGCGTCCGCGAGGAGGCCGACCGGTGCACGCTCGCGTCGCCGTCCGTCGTCACGCCAGACTCGACAGGGGACGGTTCCCTCGCCCGCACAGCCGCAGTCGGCCGTCTCGAAGTCGGGTTGGACGTCCCGGCCGTCGACCCTGACGGTCGGCGACACCGCGAACCCGACTGCGTCGGCCGTCGCGGCGGAGTCGACGTGCACGCGGTCGAGGACGACGCTCGCCCCAGCGAGTGCGAGCGCCGGACGGACCGCCGCCAGCGCGCTCTCGACGGCGGCTTCGGTCCCGCGGCACCGCTCACAGGTCTCGCGGTCGAGGTACAGGAACTCCACTGTAACGTCGTCTGGTTGTGTCGGCATCGGTTCCAATCGGGACGCGATGGACGTCACCCCACGGGTCTGTCCCCCTCGACGGGACGAGGTCGCATCGGCGCAACCGGGCCTGTTCGGTTAAGTGTCGTGCCCGCGAACCCGACGACGTGACGCTCGACACCGACCGTCAGGCCGCGTGGCACGACCTCGCCGACGTTCTCGGCGCGAAGTACGCCCCGCACGTGCTGTTCGCCCTCGACGCCGGCGACAGACGGTTCTCC
>NZ_JBEPXO010000060.1:0-24071 GCF_041641895.1 Salinigranum sp.
AGCCGTGAGGTGAAAAATCGACGGGTCCTGCCCCCCCCGATCGCCTCGACTCAGCGGTGATAGTCGGGGGCGAAGCGTCAAGTAGGAGTGGAGTTCGGTCCACGGGCCGAGTCCAGACGTGATAGCCGGGGACGAACGCTGAAATACTCCGCTCGCGCTCAATTCGACGATGTGGACCCGACGGACCCTCCTCGCGGGTGCTGGGCTCTCGCTGTGCTCACTCACCGTGGCGGGGAAGCTGAGCGACGGACGGACCGACGTCGGCGAGCGGTACTTCGCCGACCTCCGAATCGAGGAACGACTACACGAGGTCGACGGCGACGACGAGTCCGAGCGGCTCGTCCGGGTGCGGTTCGTCCCGAGGCGACCGCTCGTCGCCGTCCGGCTCGAACACCGCGTGACGGACGCGACCGACCCGACCTTCGCGGGCGAGTTCGACCACGACGGCGACGGCTGGTACGTCGTCGCCCGTCGCATCCGGATGGGGTACGAGGAGCGCGGACGGACACAGTTCCTCGCGACCCCCCGGAGTCGCGACACGCCCGCCGGAGACCACTGGATTGCGGAGAGCCAGGGGTTCCAGCCGGGACGGACCGGACGCACGGACGTCCGCGGGTTCGCCGTCGGCGACGTCCTCCGTGTCGTCGCGGTGCCGACCGGCTCGGACCCCATCGTGGTGGCCGACCACGTCGTCGGCTCGCGCGAGCAGTCCGACGAGTCGGCGTGAGTGGGGCGACAGTCGGACAGTATTTGACCGCTGGCCCACTACGCGGGGCTGTGACTGCCGTCGACACGGACGCCGTCCGGCGACGCCTCCTCACCGACCACTCCGACGTCGTCCGGACGGTCCGCGACTGCGCGGAGACAGCGGCGGCGACAGCGACGGAGGACGACCGAACCGACACGAGCGCGGTCCGCCGGGGACTCGAGGCGAGACTGCGTGCACGGGGCGTCTGGGAGCGACTCCCGAACGTCCTCGCGAACTGTGTCGAGGCGGCCGGGAAGGCGCTCAGGGCACAGCCAGTCGCCGCCGCGCCGTACGTCGCGGCGACGGCGACGGGAGTCGTCCTACGGGCCACGCTGGCGGGCGGTCGACTCGTCGTCGTTCTCGAGGTGCTGACCGTCGAGCGCGGTGAGCGGGGTGCTGTCCTGCACCCCCGAGACGCCCCGGACGGGGACCTGGTCCGGGTCGAGTGGCGCTGACCCCGGCAGGGTCAGTATGTCGTCGTGACCGACGGCCCGGTGACTGAGCCCCCCGTGAGCGCCTTCGCCGCCGCCCAGTGGCTCACGACGTGACCGACGCGACGAGCGAACGACTCACATCTGGTAGCGGCGCTCGTCGTCCCGCTGGGGGTACTGGTCGGCGCCGGTCATCTCGTCGTAGGTCATCCCCGCGAGGTACTCGTCGTACGTGACGTCGTAGCCCTGTCGGAGGTGGAAGTCCAGGTCGCCCGTGTCGACGGTCGACCGGAAGAGGGCGTGGATACCCCGCCGGACCAGTTCGTCGACGTCGGCGTCGAAGACGGCCGCGAGCATCGCCAGTTCGTTCTTCGTCTCGCGGTCGAGACCGACGGCGTGTTCGTCGTTCAGTCCGCCGTAGACGCTCTTGACGTCCGCGTCGAGGTCGTCGAGTGACATGCGAGGAGAGAGGCCGGGAGCAGGGATACGACTTTTCGTTCGGCGTGGTCAACAGCACGTATGGGGTACACCCACACCGGGGATGCCGACGAGGCGTTGGGAGCGTCGCTCCGCGCCGACGAGGAGCCGTTCCCCACGCGCACCGACCTCAGCTTCCCCCGGCGCGACCACCTGCGCGACGAGATCAGTGTGCTCGAACGACTCTTCTTCCCCCGCTGCTGGAATGCGGGGTCGCTCGTCGAGGACGGCGACGCACTCGCCGAGACGGTCGAGCGGTTCGGTCGGCTCTGCTACCGGGGAATCGCACCGTACGTCGAGGCGGACCCGACCCCCCTCGTCGACGAGTTGCTCGACCGGCTCCCCGACATCCGCGAGACGCTCAAGCGGGACGTCGACGCCGCCTACCGGGGCGACCCCGCCGCGAAGAGCTACGTCGAGGTCATCCGGTCGTACCCGAGCGTCCAGGCGCTCGTCGTCCACCGGGTCGCCCACGCGCTGTACGACGTCGGCGCACCGGAGTACGCCCGGGAACTCGCGGAGTACGCGAAGACCGAGACTGGCATCGACGTCCACCCCGGCGCGACCATCGGGGACTACTGCTTCATCGACCACGGCACCGGCGTCGTCATCGGTGAGACGGCCACCGTCGGCGAGTGGGCCCGTATCTACCAGAACGTCACGCTGGGCGCGCTCCACTTCGAGGAGGAGGAGGACGAGGAACACACGCTGAAGAAGGGGTACAAACGACACCCGGACATCGGCGCGCACGTCGTCATCGGGGCCGGGTCGAACGTGCTCGGACCCGTCACGGTGGGCGACCACGTGAGCATCGGGGCGAACTCGTGGATAACGGAGGACGTCCCGGACCACACGAGTGTGTTCGTCGCCGAACACCCACGACAGGAACGGAAGCAGAACGACTGAACGACCACAAGATGCTTGCCAGTCCGCCGACCTGTCGTGGGCATGGTTAGGGGTTCACGCCGAGACCTGCTCACGTCGGGTGTCGCCACCGGCGTGGTCGTGCTCGCGGGCTGCGCCGGCAGCCTCGACGGGTCCTCGTCGCCGACACCAGCAGCGGGGTCAGGGTCGGGGCCATCGACGACCGACGGCTGTACCGCGACGGACCCGCCGGTGCCCACCTCGGCGGCGACAGCCCCACGGGCGTATCCCGAGCGACCGACGACGTTCGCGGGCGACACCGTCCGGTCGTTCGTGCAGGCGTACGAGAAAGCGTATCAGTACAACGCGGCACTCGCCGAGGACCCCCAGAAGGTCGGCCGGCTCAACGAACTCGAGGTCGCCGTGTCGGAGACGACGGTCGAGTCGGCCGACGACCCCTTCACTGTGTCGGTGTCGGGCAACCGCTACTACCGCATCTCGACGCCGGGTGCGTCCGACACGCCCACGCCGACCGTGACGCCGCTCCCGAGGGGACGGAGGCCGTTCGACGTCTCGTACGTGGTCACGCCGACGTTTCTGCGCCGGGAGGACGTCGTCGTCGAGTGCTGGTGACTCGGCGTCCGGCGGGACGCGAACCACCACTCATTTACCCGGGAGTTCCGTTCCTCCGTCGATGAGCGACGACGCGGGCGCGGGCGTAGACTCGCCCGATGCGGATGCGGATACGCACCCGCTCGACGGGGTGGACCTCGACGCCGTCCGGACGGCGCTCGTCGAGTGGTACGAGGCCGACCACCGCGACTTCCCCTGGCGGCGGACCACCGACCCGTACGCGATTCTGGTCTCTGAGGTCATGAGCCAGCAGACCCAGTTGGGGAGAGTCGTCGAGGCGTGGGAGGACTTCCTCGACGAGTGGCCGACGGTCGCGGCTCTCGCCGCGGCTGACCGCGCCGCAGTCGTACGCTTCTGGTCGGACCACTCGCTCGGCTACAACAACCGCGCGAGGTACCTCCACGAGGCCGCCCGACAGGTCACCGAGGAGCTCGACGGCGAGTTCCCCGACACCCCGGACGAACTGGAGGAGCTGATGGGCGTCGGGCCGTACACGGCGAACGCCGTCGCCTCCTTCGCGTTCGACAACGGCGACGCCGTGGTCGACACCAACGTCAAGCGCGTCCTCTACCGCGCCTTCGACCTTCCCGACGACGACGACGCGTTCGAGCGGGTGGCTCAGCGACTCATGCCGCCCGGCGAGTCGCGCGTGTGGAACAACGCGGTCATGGAACTGGGTGGTGTCGCCTGCGGGAAGACGCCGCGCTGTGACGAGTCGGGGTGCCCGTGGCGGGCGTGGTGTCACGCCTACGAGACGGGCGACTTCACCGCGCCGGACGTGCCGACCCAGCCGAGCTTCGAAGGCTCGCGCCGACAGATGCGAGGCCGGGTCGTCCGCGTGCTCGGCGGCCGCGACGGCCTCTCGCTGGACGAACTCGGTCCGAAGGTCCGCGTCGACTACACGCCGGACGGCACGTACGGACGCGAGTGGCTCCGCGGCCTGCTCTCGGACTTAGAGGCCGATGGACTGGTGGAACTCGACGACGACTCCGGGGAGACAGTCGCCCGACTCCGTCGGTGAACAGGTGGGGTCGTCCGTCCCGCGCCGGCCGGGTCACGGGACCCCGACGACTGGTCGACGGAAGGGACCGTGGGGTCTTTCCCCCTCACCCGCATCCATCGGGTATGACGCACGTACTCGCCATCTGCGGGAGTCTGCGCGACGAGAGCGCGACCCGGGTCGCGCTCTCGGTGGCCCTCGAGGAGGCAGCGTCGACGGGCGCGTCGACCGACCTCCTCGACCTCCGGCCACTCGACCTGCCGCCGTTGGACGCCGACCGTGACGCCGACGAACAGGGCGACGGAGGGCGACTGCTCGCGGCGGTCGACGACGCCGACGCACTCCTCCTCGGCACGCCGGTGTACCACGGGTCGTACTCCGGCGTGCTGAAGAACGCGCTCGACTACTGCGGCTTCGACGAGTTCGAGGGGAAGACCGTCGGCCTCCTGGGGGTCGCCGGCGGGTCGTTCCCCGTCACCGCGCTCGACCACCTCCGATCGGTCTGTCGCGCACTCAACTGCTGGGTGCTCCCGCACCAGGCAGCGCTCCCACGGGCGTACTCCCACGTGGTCCACGCGGACGGCGGCGGGAGAATCACCGACGAGGGATTCGACGAACGGGTCCGGGTCCTCGGCCGGCGCGTGGTCGAGTACGCGAGCATCGAACCCGACCCGACGACGTTCGAGGCGGGCGAGAACGTCGGGGCGAGGGACTGAGATGAACGCACAGGTCGTCCTCGCGCTGGTGACGGGCGTCGTCGCCGGGGCGGTGTTCGCCGCGCTCGAAGTCCCCATCCCCGCCCCGCCGAACGTCGCCGGCGTGATGGGCATCGTCGGTATCTACCTCGGCTTCAAGGGTGTCGAGGCGCTCGGGTACAGCGTCGACCTGCTCGCGGTGTTCCGCGGGCTGTTCTGAGCGGGCGAGACGGAACCGTTTTCACCCTCGCTTCGTCCCTCTCGAAGCATGCACGCCATCACCAAGAGCGGGTGGGTCGAGGTGGTCACCGGCTCGATGTTCTCCGGCAAGACCGAGGAGCTGCTCCGCCGGTTGCGGCGGGCGGAGATTGCGGGCCAGCACGTCGCCGTCTTCAGTCCCGCCGTCGACGACCGCTACGGGAAGACCACCGTCGGCTCGCACGACGGACGGACGTGGGAGGCGACGGTGGTCGGCACCGACGGCGAGGGCGAACGTGAGGGCGAGCACGCGGACCACACCGAAGACGGTGAGACGGACGGCGCCTGGGCCATCTACGACCACCTCGAGGCACGGGGCACAGACGTCGACGTCGTCGCCGTCGACGAGGGGAACTTCTTCGGGCCCGAACTGGTCGACGTCGCGGAGTCGCTGGCCGACGACGGTTACCGCGTCGTCGTCTGTGGGCTCGACACGACGTTCAGAGGCGAGCCGTTCGAGCCGATGCCGCGCCTGATGGCCGTCGCGGAGTACGTCGAGAAGCTCCAGGCCATCTGCTCGGTCTGTGGCGAACCCGGCACGCGGACCCAGCGACTCGTCGACGGCGAGCCAGCACACGTCGACGACCCGACGGTGCTCGTCGGCGCCGAGGAGTCGTACGAGGCCCGATGTCGGAACTGTCATACACTCCGGCGTTCCTAGCCTCGTACGTGACTACGTGGGTCGAGACGCCCGGTGAGGGTCGGGAACGGGGGCCGCTCGGTATCGGCCGCGCGTGGGTGGACGTCCTCGTCCGCCCACGGGCGTTCTTCCGGGCCGGAGTGGTTCCGGGCGACCAGGCGCCGGGGCTGGTGTTTGCCGTCGTCGTCGCCTTCTCGTTCGTGGCTACGCGCTTCCTGCTGGTTCCGGGGACGATTCCGGCCATCCAGGGTGGGCCGGTGCTCTCGGCGACGCTCGCGCTCCTGGCGGTCTGTCTGCTCGTCGCGCCGGCGACGCTGCACCTCACCGCGGCCGTCCAGACGCTCCTCCTCATGGCGCTCGTGAAGGACCGGGCGGGCGTGAGCGAGACGGTCCAGACCATCGCCTACGCCACCGCACCCTGCGCGCTCGCCGGGGTCCCCGTCCCGGGGCTCCGGACCCTGTGTGCGGCGTACGGGGCGTTCCTCCTCGTCGTCGGCCTCGCGGAGGTCCACGACACCACGCTGACGCGGGCGTCGCTCGCGGCCGCCGTCCCGGCGTCGCTCGTGTTCGGCTACGCCTTCGGCGGGTTCGGCGCCGTCGTCTCCCTGGCGCAGGCGTGGGCGCTGATCTGAGAGGCGAGCGTTGATACGCTCGCGTCCGCGACTGTAACCATGCTCACGCTCGACCTGGCGGACTTCATGGTAGAACTCAACGAGGGGACGGTCAAGCACGTCGGCACCAAGACGAAGGGGGCGACGGTCAAACTGTACCACGTGACGGAGACGGAGGCACGCGCGTTCGGCGACCGGGTCAAACTGGTCTTCGACGACGGGGAGGGGAATCACGTCGAGGTGGCGCTCGACCCAGAGCAGGTGTCGTCGCTCCTCGCGGACGCCGAGGGACTCGACGACGACCCGTGACGCGTCGGGCGCGCCCCCCACGGGCGACAGGCCGGCGCCCCGGACGAGCGTCGTCGCCAGTGACGACGTGGGGGGCGTCGTGACCGCTGGGTGGTCGTCCACACCGGGCCGCGGGTGAGTCGTGGCTGTCGACGGCAGAGACGTATCGACAATCGTTTTAGGCGGCGGACGTTTTCTTCGTGCAACGGACCTGGCCCGCCGTGTATCGGCGGGTCCTTTCCCATCTAAGTGACACACCATGGATTGGATCACCCACGAAGAAGACGTCTGGTTCGATTTCAGAGGAGAGCATCCCAATCAGCTGACTGAGGGTCGTTTCTACCGCGGCACCGTCGACGGGTTCGCCGAGTTCGGGGTCTTCGTCGACCTCTCGCCGAGCGTCACGGGCCTCCTCCACCGGAGCGAACTCGACCGCCGCCTCGAGAGCCTCGACTGGGAACGCGGCGACGCCGTGTTCGTCCAGGTGAAGAACATCCGCGACAACGGCAACGTCGACCTCGGCTGGTCCATCCGCCAGTCCGAGGGCGAGTTCCGCGGCGCCCGCATCGACGACCCCGACGGCGACCCCGACGGCGAACCGCTCGATGTCGAGTCGGACGACACCGCGAAACCGGTGAAGACGCGGCCGAAACCGGACCAGGAGCGCTCGTCGGCGCCGGACGACGACGCGGACGTGACCGCCGCGGACGGCGACGCGGCGAACGGCCGCGTCACCGAGGCGGAGGAGGACGCGACCGACGAAACGACCGACGAGACAGCCGAACCGGTCGACCTGGAGTCGTTCCCGCGCGTCGCCGTGAGCGACCTCGACGACCGCGTCGGCGACGAGGTGAGCGTCGAGGGGTTCGTCGTCGACGTCTACCAGACGTCGGGCCCGACGGTGTTCGAAGTCCGCGACGAGACGGGGACCGTCGAGTGTGCCGCGTTCGTCGAGGCCGGCGTCCGCGCGTACCCCGAGGTCGAGAGCGAGGACGCCGTCCGCCTCGCCGGCGAGGTCGAACTCCGCCGGGGCGAACTCCAGATCGAGACCGAGGCGCTCGACGTGCTCGAGGGTGAGGAGGCCGCGGCGGTACAGGGCCGACTCGACGACGCAATGACCTCCCGTGCCCGCCCCGAGTCGGTCGAACCGCTCGCCGAGCACGCCTCGGTCGAGGCGCTCGTCGACGAAATCGCGGACGCCGCCGAGGCGATTCGCCGTGCAGTGTTCGACGGCCGCCCCGTCGTCGTCCGTCACGCCGCGACGGCCGACGGCTACGTCGCCGGCGCGGCCATCGAGCGGGCGGTCCTCCCGCTCGTCCGCGAGGAGTACGCCACCTCGGACGCGGAGTATCACTACTTCACCCGCCGTCCGCTCGACGACCCGATGTACGGGATGGACGCCGCGACGAACGACGTGACGCGGATGCTCCAGGGCCGCGACCGGCACGACGAGAAACTCCCGCTCGTCCTCCTCGTCGGCACCGGTTCGACGGCCGAATCCACGGACGGTCTCGGTCTCCTCGGCGTCTACGGCGCCCGGCGAGTGGTGCTCGACGCGGCCACCGCCGACGAGGAAGTGGCCGACGTGAGCGAGGTGCTCGTCGACAGCGAGGCCGACGACCTCTCGACCGGCGTGCTCGCCGCGAACGTCGCGGCCGCCGTCAACCCCCAGGTCCGCGACGACGTCAAGCACCTCCCGGCCGTCAGCTACTGGGAGCAGACGCCCGCGGCGTACCTCCAGGCGGCCGAGGAGGCCGGCTACGACGCCGACCGCGTCCGCGAGATGCGTGAGGCCGTCGCGCTCGAGGCGTACTACCAGTCCTACCAGGACAAGCGCGAACTCATCACCGACCTCCTGTTCGAGGACGGCGGCGGACTGGCCGGGCACGTCTCCGAGCAGTTCCGCATCAAACTCGACGCCGAGGTGGAGACGGCGGAGGCGAACCTGGAGACGCGCGAGGCCGAGGGGGTCCACTTCGCGGTGCTGGACACCGACTCGTACACTCACCGCTTCGACTTCCCGCCGACGACGCTGCTGCTCGACGAACTCCACCGGCGCAACCGCGTCGACGACGCTCCGTTCGTGACTGTCGGCGTCGGGACGGACGAACTCCACATCCGGAGCACGGCGCCCGTCGACGTCCGCTCTGTCGCGGCCGCGGCGCGCGAAGCGGTCCCCGGTGCCGGCGTCACCGCCTTCGGTATCCGCGACGGCCGCATCGAGTTCCTCTCGGGGATGCGTGAGGACGTCCTCAACGCCGTCGTCGCCGCCGTCGCCGACCAGATTTAGTCCCCCCTCACCCTGTTCTCTCGCCGTCCCACTCAGTCGTCGGCCGTGAGCGGCGTCGAGTTCTCCCGGAACGTCTCGTAGACGCGCTCGGCCCACGCCCGGGCGATGGCCGTGTCCGTGTCGACGAACACCCGCATCGCCCCGGTCTCCTCGTCGTAGCCGCCGATGCCGACGCTGTCGTCGAAGAGCGCGAGGCCGTACGGGAGTGCGTCGCGCGTCCGGAGTTGCAGGTGGTCCCCGTCGAGTGCCCGTCCGAACCCGTCGTCGGTCGTCCGCAGCGTCTCTACCACGTCCGGAGGGGAGACGAGTTCCACCTCGCAGTCGGCGAAGAGGGTCCCGTAGCGGTCGGCGAACCCCGGCGGGACCATGTGCGTGGTGTTGAAGCCGCGGAACCGGTCACAGCCCTGGAGGAGCGTGAGGAACCGCGTCACCGGTGCGTACGGGTCGGCCGGCGTCGCCACGGTCACCGTCGCGTTCTCGAAGGGTTCGACGACGAAGTCGCGGTGGTCCTCGCAGATGACGTCGAGCAGCGGCGAGAGGCGGTCGGCAGTCCGTATCTTCCGCTCGAACTGGACGACCGCCTCGGCGGCGATCTCGCCCTCGCCAGTGAGCGAGTAGACGCTGTCCGTCCGGTCGGCGTACCCCCGCTCTTCGAGCCAGCGGGTGAACCGGTGACTCGTCGCCCGCGAGACGCCCAGTCGGTCCTCTATGTCGCGGCGGTCCAGCGGCCGACCGTACAGCGCCTGGAACAGGTCGCGGTGGCGGAGTACGTCGACCAGGTCGTCGGTGGCGAGACACTCCTCCGGCGGCGTGTCGCCGAGGCCGCGGTGCTGAATCTCCAGCGCGTGCTGCAGGAGTTCGTCGAGTATCTCCGGGTCTGCGTCTGTCATCTCCTCTCTCCCCCGTCGAATGACGTACGTTGACACGCGACACACATAACTGTGTCTCGCCCCGTGAGACGGTGTTCGTCGGGCGAGCGCCGTTCCACGCCTCGATGTTCGTCGCGGACCGTTCCACGGATTTCGATACACGATATACGTCTCAGAAATTAACTATAGCCGGCTGCCGCTCGATGCTGGGGTCATGGCAACCGAACGGCCATCCATCGACCGCACCGCCGTCGAGGCGTTCCAGGAGCAGGTCTTCGAGGCCGCGCTGGGGACGTTCACTACGTACGCGCTCTACCTCGGGTCGCGGCTAGGGTACTACGACGCGCTCGCCGACGCGGGGCCGTCGACGTCGGACGAACTCGCGGCCGCGACGGGGACGGACGAACGATACGCGCGCGAGTGGCTCGAACAGCAGACCGTCGTGGGCGTGCTGACCTGTGAGAACCCCGCGGCAGACCTCGATGCGCGCCGGTTCTCGCTCCCGACGGCACACACGACGGTACTCACGGATCCCGACAACCCCGACTACCTCGCGTCGCTCCCGCGGACTGTCGTCGGGGCGCTGTCACCCATCGACGGCGTCGCGGACGTCTACCGGACCGGCGAGGGCATCCCGTACGAGGCGTTCGGCGAGGATATGCACGAGGGGCAGGCGGCACTGAACCGCCCGCTGTTCGCCACCGAACTCGGGGCCGAGTGGCTCCCCTCGCTGACCGACGTCGACGAGCGGTTGCGCGCGGGCGGCCGGGTCGCCGACGTGGGGTGTGGCCACGGCTGGTCGAGCATCGCTATCGCTCGCGCGTACCCCGAGGCGACCGTCCACGGCATCGACGCCGACGCGGCCTCCGTCGAGCGTGCCCGCGAGAACGCCGCTGCCTCCGACGCCGGGGACCGACTCTCCTTCACGCACGCCGACGCCGCCGACGTGGCGGGGTCGTACGACCTCGTGACGGCGTTCGAGTGCGTCCACGACATGTCCGACCCGGTCGCCGTGCTGTCGACGATGCGCTCGCTGGCCCTCCCGGACGGAACCGTCCTCGTGATGGACGAGCGTGTCGGCGAGTCGTTCGCGCCCGACGCCGGGCCCGTCGAGGAGTTCATGTACGGCTGGAGCGTCTTCCACTGCCTCCCGGTGGGCATGGTCGACGACGGAGTCGGCACGGGCACGGTGATGCGCGAGGAGACGCTCCGCGCGTACGCGACGGACGCCGGCTTCTCGGGGGTCGAAGTCCTCCCCATCGAGAACGAGTTCTTCCGGTTCTACCGGCTCACGCTCTGAGAGCGGGCGAGGGGTACCGGTCGCCCGTCGTGACCGCCCCCTCGCCTCTGGGCTGGACCGTGACCGCGGAGGCGTGTCGCTGTCGAGTCGACTCTCCGACTGCGCGTCACTCCCGTTGAGCGGCTTCCTCGTACGCGACGGAGAGCGCACCGCACACGGTGGCGAGCGCGGCCGCCACCCGGGCCTGCCGGCGTGACCCGTCGCCGCGAGCGACGAGCGCGACGACGGTGAACGCACCCGCGAGGGCACCGCAGAGGTACGAGCGGACGCGCTTCGGATGCAGTGTCATCGTGCGAGTCGAGCGGCGCGGCGGACACAACTCTTGCGGCCCGACGGCCGGTCGGCGCACTGGTCGGCACCGTCGCTCGACTCGGGAGGGGGTCGGGTCGTGGGTCGCGCTACCGATGAGAGTGGCGGGAGGCGTCCGAGCAGGTGTCGCGTCCGGACGCGTCTCCGCGGCGTCTCCCGGTCACACCCCCGGCTGCCGCGTCAGGACTCGAACGGCCGCTCGTCGCGGTGGTTGTCGACGTTCTCCTGGTCGGCGGCTTCCTCCTCGCGGCGCTCGTCCTCCTCGTCGGGTTCCTCCTCGGGGTCGTGTGGCGCGTCCACCTCGTCGGACTCCTCGGGGGCAGAGGCGCCCGCGTCACCGCCGCCCTCGACGTCGACGCCGTGGCCCTCGCTGTCGACGACGTCCGGGTCCCTGTCGGTGACGTCCGCTTCCGTCTCCGTCTCGTCGGTCTGGGTGTCTCCGTCTGACATTTTCTCGTCGTTGTCGAGGCGCCCCGATACCTCTGTTGCTTGCAACGAGAACGGCGGACGCGCCCTCCCCGCGGTGCTCGTGGACTGGCGGCCTCAGCGGAACTTCCGAATCAGGCGGAGCGCCACCGAGACGACGGTTCCCAGCCCGGTGAACCGCTTCGAGAGCGCGGCCGCGAGCAGGAGGAGGAGGCCGCTCTTGTTCTGTCCCCGTTTGAACGCCAGGAGGGCATCCACCAGCGTCGAGACGATGCCGAACGTGTTGGCCGAACCTCTGTTGAACTGAGTCATCTGTCTGCTTCGAGCGAAGTGCGTCGGACCCAAAAGCTCCGTCCTTGCGAGCGTCGGGAACCGAGAACGGGGCCCCCACGTCGTGCCAGTGTCGCACGGCGGCGGCGATGCGACCGAACGACACGCTTATTCGCCTCAGTCCACCACTCCGAGACGATGACTGGCACCGCGGAGGGGACAGTCGAGGAACCCGAACCCGAGGAGACCGAGGCGTTCGCGCGGACCTGTGAGACGCTCGTCGAGCGCATCCTCGACGGCGAGGTGGACGCCGACTCGCTCGAGGGGGCGAAGCTCCAGGCCTGTTCGGAACACTCCTCGCCGAAGGTGCCGAAGAACACCGACATCCTCCAGTACGCGCCCGAAGAGCGCCGGGAGGACGTCAAGGAGGTGGTCCGTCGCAAGCCCGTCCGGACGGCGTCGGGCGTCTCGCCCGTGGCCATCATGACCTCCCCTCACATGTGCCCGCACGGGAAGTGTCTGTACTGCCCCGGCGGGCCAGCCTCGGAGTTCGACTCGTCGCAGTCGTACACCGGCCACGAACCCGCCGCGGCACGGGGCGAACAGAACGACTACGACCCCTACGGGCAGGTGACGCTCCGTCTCGAACAGCTCAGGCACATCGGCCACCCCGTCGACAAGGCCGAACTCATCCTGATGGGCGGGACGATGACGGCGCGGAGTCACGACTACCAGGAGTGGTTCGTCAAGCGCGCCTTGCAGGCGATGAACGAGTACGACCTCGATTCGGAGCCGGACCCGGCGGAGGGGCGGTCGTTCGCCGAGTCGCCGGACGAGTACGAGTTCCGTTACGTCGAAGACGTCATCGCCGAGAACGAGACGGCCGACGTCCGCTGTATCGGGATGACGTTCGAGACGAAGCCAGACTGGTGTGACCCCGAGCAGATCGACCGGATGCTCGGGCTGGGGGGGACGAAGGTGGAGGTGGGCGTGCAGACGACGTACGAGCGCATCAACCGCGAGATGCACCGCGGGCACGGCACGCAAGCCTCCGTCGACGCCAACCGCCGCCTGCGCGACGCGGGGTTCAAGGTGGGCTTCCACATGATGCCCGGCCAGCCGGGGATGACCCGCGAGATGTGCGTCGAGGACTTCCGCCAACTGGCAGAGAACCCGAAGTGGCGGCCCGACTACCTGAAAATCTACCCGACCCTGGTGGTGCGGGGGACGCGGGTGTACGACCAGTGGCGGCGCGAGGAGTTCGACCCCCTGACGAACGAGGAGGCGGCCGACGTCGTCGCGGAGGCGATGGGACTCGTCCCCGAGTACACCCGGCTCCAGCGCGTCCAGCGCGACATCCCGGCCGACTTCATCGACGCCGGCGTCTGGAAGTCGAACCTCCGCCAGTTGGCCGAACAGCGCGCCGCGGAGAAGGGAATCACGCCGCGGGACATCCGCGCCCGCGAGGTGGGAATGAACGACTCGGACCCCGACCCCGAGCGGGTCGAACTGCTGACCAACACGTACGAGGCCGCCGGCGGCCGCGAACAGTTCGTCTCGTTCGAGGACCCCGAGGCGGACCTCCTCGTCGGCTTCTGCCGCCTCCGCTACCCCTCGCACTCGCCGTTCGGCGACCGGCCCGACGCCGACCCGGTCCGGACAGAACTGCGAGACGCCGCCATCGTGCGCGAACTCCACGTCTACGGGAACGAGGTCGGCCTCGGCGGCGAGGGCGACTGGCAACACCGCGGCTACGGCAAGCGTCTCGTCCGGGAGGCGGAACGCCGCGCGAGCGCGGACGGCTTCTCGAAACTCGCGGTCATCTCGGGCATCGGCGTCCGACAGTACTACCGCGAGAAGCTCGGCTATCGACAGGACGGCCCCTACGTGTCGAAGCGGCTGTAGCGGGGGTGTCGGTCGCGGTGTCGCGCGAGCGGTGTGAGCGAACCGAACACATCCACGGGTCGGGGGGGTACACCGTACTCGCGTCGTTTCCTGCCGTATCGTCGTCGATGGCACCGACGACCGACCCGTCGGTCACCGTGACCGCACATCCTCTCCAGCGTGGCTCTCACGTCCCGAGAACGTCGCGGAGCGGGTCTGGCCTCGCGTCACCGTTCGACGTCGACCGTCACGAGGTCGCTCCCGTCGAACCGGCCCCGGCAGACTTCGTCGTCGAGGGGAAACTCGACCGTCACGCGCCACGGGTCGGCCGACTCGACTGCGGTGTACTCGCCGGAGAGACACTGCGGGCGCTCCCAGTAGTAGCCGTCGTTCGGGTCGACGCAGTGGTCGCGGTGGAACCGCCGAACCCGGTTGTCGTAGACGGCGAGGCCGCCGAACGAGACGACGACCACGCCCTCGCAGACGGCACACTCGAAGACGACTGCCGCCGGTTCGTCGACGGCGGGGGGGACCCGGTCGGTCACGCGGCCGTCCGTCGGTCCCCAGCAGTCCGGACAGACGCCGTCGCGCGCACCCGCCACCCGGTGGTACGAGAAGCGGGCGAAGGCGTCGACGACCTGTTCCGGCGTCCGCTCGCGCGCGCCGCTGGCGGGGAAGCCCACGTCGAGCACCTCGTGGTCGCACGCCGGGCACTGAAACAGGAGCCGCTCGTCACGGTACGACACGCGGAGGGACGTCTCGCACCGATGACAGCGGCTCTCGTGTTCGAACGCGTCGAAACTGACGTCGGCGGTGAACCGGCCGGCGGCGACGGCGCGGACGACCTGTCGACCGGCCGCCGTGAGTCGATACCCGTCCGCGCCCTTCTCGGCGAAGTGCGGCCGGAGTCGCGAGAGGTGGTAGTTGAACTGGCCGCTGTCGTCGACGCCGACACGTGCCCGGAGGTCCGAAAACGAGACGGAGCGCTCCTGCGCGGCGTCGAGTTCCCGCAGGACGTCCAGTCGAGTCGCGTCCGCGAGCCGTCCGAACGCCTCCGGAGGTGCCAACCCCTCGCTCGTCATGCCAGACGGTACGGGAAGCGGCGAAAAGAAGCTACCCCGGACGCCGTCGTGGCCGTCCCCGCCCGACGTTCGGGTGAAGAACTCTTCAGTCCGCTCGGTTACAGAAACCTCCTTCAGAAATCACTTATGCCGGTCGCCGACCCACACGCGAGTGGGTCACCTGCCCACCAGTCGTGCAGTACCAGCCACCGAACCACGCCCACGAGACTTCGCACGTCCCTCCCGCCCTGTCAGCCTCGCTGACGCCCCTCGCCCTCCTCACACTCGTCCTCGCCGTCGGCTGGTTCGGGGCGACTGCGGGTCTCCTGTTCGCCGCCGTCGTCGGTGGCTGGGTGGTGGTCCGGGTGCGCCGTCGCTCACCCGACGTCGCCACCGGCGACCCGACTGGCGGCCCGACCCGCTCGTAGCCTATCCCGTTCCGTTCGCCGTCGGAGATACGCCGTTAGCCACCGGGCAGACGACCGACCAGGGTCAGACACGTCGGACCATCTCGACGTGTGGGATGCCCGCCTCCTCGAACTCCTCGCCCACCCGCCGGTAGCCACGTGCCGCGTAGAAGCCGGCGACGGGCGTCTGTGCGTGGAGGACGAGCGTCTCGAACCCCGCTCGCTCTGCGGCCGCCTCGACGGCGTCCATCAACCGCCCACCGAGGCCCTCGCCGCGGTACGTCGGGAGGACGGCGACGCGTTCGACCTTCGCTCGTCGAGGTTCGTCCTCCCCACCGCCGTCGTACGGGCGAAGTCGGGCGGCACCCACCGCCTCGTCGCCGTCGTACGCGACGAAGTGCGTCGCCGCGTCGAGTTCGTCGAAGGCGTCGAGTTCCAGGTCGGGCGGGACGCCCTGCTCGTCGACGAAGACGCGCTCGCGGACGGCGAGGGCGTCGGCCAGTTCCGACGCCGACTCCACGCGGACGACTCGTGGCGTGCGCTCGGCCATACCGGTCCGTCGGTCCAGGACTATTTCAGCGCCACGACAGCCGTCGCCCCCGACGTACGGTCGACTCGGTCGCTCCCGCCGACGCCACCACCTCGGCCGACGCGCCCACACCGACACCCCTTTTCGGCGCCCGCTGATACCGAGAGTGCATGGACCCGAAGCAGGAGCTTTCGAGCGTCGACCTCGCAGCCCTCGTCACCGAACTCAACCGATACGAGGGCGCGAAGGTCGACAAGGCCTACCTGTACGGCGAGGACCTCCTGCGCCTCCGCATGCGCGACTTCGACCGCGGCCGCGTCGAACTCCTCGTCGAGGTGGGCGACGTGAAGCGGGCGCACGTCGCCGCACCCGAACACGTGCCTGACGCTCCCGGTCGGCCCCCGAACTTCGCGATGATGCTCCGGAACCGTATCGCCAACGCGGACTTCGTGGGGGTCGAACAGTTCGAGTTCGACCGCATCCTCGTCTTCGAGTTCGAACGCGGCGACGAGCGGACGAAGGTCGTCGCCGAACTGTTCGGACAGGGGAACATCGCGGTCCTCGACGGGACGGACGAGGTGGTCCGCAGCCTCGAGACCGTCCGGCTGAAGTCGCGCACCGTCGCCCCCGGCGCGCAGTACGAGTTCCCCTCCTCGCGGCTGAACCCTCTGACCGTCGGGTTCGACACGTTCCGCCGGCAGATGGACGACTCCGACACCGACGTCGTGCGGACGCTCGCGACCCAGTTGAACCTCGGCGGCCTCTACGCCGAGGAACTCTGTACCCGTGCCGGCGTCGAGAAGACGCTCGCTATCGACGAGGCCGGCGAGGCGGAGTACCGTGCCGTCCACGACGCCATCGCCGACCTCGCCTCACAGCTCAGGTCGGGCGACTTCGACCCCCGGGTCTACCTCGAAGACGACCGGGTGGTGGACGCGACGCCGTTCCCCCTCCGCGAACGGGAGCGTCAGGAGTTGAACGAGGAGGCGCACGACACGTTCAACGAGGCGCTCGACGCGTACTTCTACCGGGTGCAGTTCGAGACCGAAGAGGAGACCGAGAGCGGCGACGACCGGCCGGACTTCGAGGAGGAAATCGCCAAGCAGAAACGCATCATCGAACAGCAGGAAGGCGCCATCGAGGGCTTCGAGGAGCAGGCGGACGCAGAGCGCGAGAAGGCCGAGACGCTCTACGCGAGGTACGACCTCGTCGACGAGGTACTCTCGACGGTGCGAGCGGCCCGCGAACAGGGGGTGCCGTGGAACGACATCGAGGAGAAACTCGGTGCGGGGGCCGACCAGGGCATCCCGGCGGCCGAAGCGGTCGTCGGTGTCGACGCCGCCGAGGGGACGGTGACGCTCGACCTCGACGGGACGCGCGTGACCGTCGACGTCTCGATGGGCGTCGAGAAGAACGCCGACCGCCTCTACACCGAGGCCAAGCGCATCGAGGAGAAGAAGGAGGGCGCGCTGGCTGCCATCGAGGACACCCGCGAGGAACTGGCGGCGGTGAAGAAACGACGCGACGCCTGGGAGGCCGACGACGACGACGGCGAGGAAGACGACGACGAGGACGTCGACTGGCTCTCCCGACAGTCCATCCCCATCCGTCAGCCCGAACACTGGTACGAGCGGTTCAGGTGGTTCGAGACGAGCGACGGCTTCCTCGTCATCGGGGGGCGGAACGCCGACCAGAACGAGGACCTCGTGAAGAAGTACCTCTCGAAACACGACCGGTTCCTCCACGCACAGGCACACGGCGGCCCGGTGACGGTGCTGAAGGCCTCTCGTCCCTCGGAGCCGTCGAACCCGGTCGACTTCCCCGAGTCGACGCTGCGGGAGGCCGCACAGTTCGCCGTCGCGTACTCGTCGGTGTGGAAGGACGGTCGCCACGCGGGCGACGCGTACATGGTGACGCCGGACCAGGTGTCGAAGACCCCGGAGAGCGGCGAGTATCTGGAGAAGGGTGGGTTCGTCATCCGCGGTGACCGCACCTACTTCCGCGACTGTGAGGCGCGACTCGCCGTCGGCATCCGCTGTGAGGGCGAGACGCGCGTCGTCGGCGGGCCGCCGTCGGCCATCGAGCCACAGGCGGTGACGACCATCACTCTCGAACCCGGCCGCTACGCCCAGAACGACGCCGCGAAGATGTGCTATCGCGAGTTCAAAGAACGCTTCGCGGACCAGTCGTTCCTCCGCAAGGTCGCCAGCCCGGACCGGATACAGGAGTTCTTACCCCCGGGTGGCAGCGAACTCCGAGACGTGTGAACACGACTCGCGCTCGGACGCTCACAGGTCGGCGCTGGCTCCGCTTTTATGACCGCCATAACCCCCGGGACAGTCGGCGGAAGGGGGGCCATACATAATACCCCGGGTGGCGTCTCCCACTCCGAGCAACTGCAGGCTACAGCGGCGGGTTCGCCCGTGGCGGCAGGCTCGGTGACAAATCATGATCGAAGAATCACTCAGATATCTACGGAGCAGCGAAGAGTGGGTCAAGACCGTCCTCGTCGGCGGCCTCCTGACGCTCCTCGGCGTCTTCCTCGTCCCCCTGTTCGTCGTGGTCGGCTACTACGTCCGCGTCCTCCGGGGGACGATGCACGGCGAGAGCGAACCGCCGGTGTTCGACGACTGGGGCGAGATGCTCGTGGAGGGGCTGAAAGGCTTCGCCATCTACCTCGTCTACGGTCTCGTCCCCGGCATCATCGGTGCGGTCATCGCGTTCGTCGGCATCGGCGGCGCCGTCGCCGGTGACTCCGGTGCCGCGGGCATCGTCGGTGGCCTCGTCGCCCTCGTCGGCTTCCTCGTCGCCCTCGTCCTCGGTCTCGCGGCGGCGTACGTCGTACCCGCGGCGCTGGCGAACTTCGTCGAACAGGACGACCTCATGGCTGGCTTCGCCTTCGGCGAGATTCGCGCGGTCATCACGACCAAGGCGTACGCGATGGGCTGGCTAACGGCGTTCGCGCTGCTCCTGGGCGCGGGTATCCTCACCTCCGTCCTGAGCATCGTCCCCATCATCGGGACGATCATCGGCGTCTTCGTGACGTTCTACGCCGCCGTCGCGGCGTTCTACGTTATCGGCCACACCTGGGCGGACGTCCACCCCGTCGACATCCACGAGGAGGACGAGATGCCCGGCCAGCAGCCTGCAATCTGAACCCCGCGACGAACGTCGTCGCGGTTTGATCCGATACGATTCCGGTCTCCCATCTCCCGTTTTCACGCCGGCGAGCGACGCGTCTCCGCACACACAAGAACTAACTCCGCGCCCGGCCACCGGGCGACTGATGCTCTCCGATGCGCTGTCGTTTCCCCGCAGAGGCGACGACTGGCTGTCGACGCTCCTCGTCGGTGGGATTCTGACCTTCCTCGCGTTCCTCGTCCTCCCCGTGTTCGTCCTCCAGGGATACCTCGTCAGGGTGCTCGACGCGGCCGCCCGTCGCGAGCGTACGCCGCCGTCGTTCACGCAGTGGGGGGCGCTCTTCGTCGACGGGCTGAAGGTGTTCGTCGTGAACCTCGTCTACGGCCTCTTCGTGCTCGTCCCGCTCGCGCTCCTCCTCGGGGGCCTCCTCGTCATCGTCCCCGGGGAGCCGATGTCGATGGAGGGGACCGGAGCGACACCACCCCCGCCACCGACTGGGTCGGGCGGCGTCCTCGTCGTCGTCCTGTTGTTCGCCCTCGTCGTCGTCGTCGGCCTCCTGCTGGCGTACCTCCTCCCGGCGGCGCTGGCGAACTTCGCCATCGAGGGCTCCCTCGGGTCGGCGTTCGCCCTCCGGACCATCGCGTCGGGAGCCTTCACCAGTGACTACGCCGTCGCGTGGGTGCTCGCAGTCGTCGTCGGCATCGTGGGCGGGCTCGTCGGCGCCGCGCTCTCGGCCGTGGTCGTCGGGGTGTTCGTCCTCTTCTACGTGCAGGTGGTCTTCTACTACCTCGTCGGTCGGGGGTTCGCCGCCGGTCTGTCGAAGAAGCGGTGGGCCGAGCCGTGAACCCGACTGCCGACACCGGGTAGCGGTCGGTCCGGGTGGTGGTCGACCCTCTCTCGCCTCGCGGTCGGTCCGGGGCCACACACGGTGGCGGTCCGGGATGGGCGAATGACAAGACACGTAATCCCCGCCCGCCGAGAACGGATATGCGAATCGTGAGCCGGGGCCGCGGCGAGGAGGGGCGCGAACGGATGACGCTCGTCCCCGAGAACGTCGACGACCTCTGGCACCTCTCGTACGTGCTCGAACCGGGTGACCTCGTCTCGGGTGACACCACCCGGCGCATCCAGCGGAACGACGAACAGATGCGTGACACGGGCGGCGAGCGCGAACACCTCCACGTCACGCTGTCGGTGGAGGACGTCGAGTTCGCGCGCTTCGCCAACCGCCTCCGGGTCGGGGGCGAAATCGTCGGCTGCTCCCGCGAGGACCAACTCGGCCACCACCACACGCTGAACGTCGAGGAGCGCTCGGAGATCACCGTCGAGAAACGGTTCAAGCCGGACCAGACCGAACGGCTCGAAGAGGCCGAACAGGCCACCGAGAATCCCGACGTCGCCATCGTCACCGTCGAGGAAGGGGAAGCGTACATCCACACCGTCGCCCAGTACGGCACCGAGGAGTACGCCTCGTTCACCCGGCCGACGGGCAAGGGCGACTACGCCCGCCCCCGAACCGAACTGTTCGACGAGGTGGGGAAGGCGCTGTCACACCTCGACGTCGACGCGGTCATCCTCGCGGGGCCCGGGTTCACGAAGAACGACGCTCGCGACTACGTCGCCGAGGAGTACCCCGACGCGGCCGAGAAGATAGTCACCACGGTCGACACGTCCGGCGTCGGTGACCGGGGCGTCCACGAGGTGCTCAAACGCGGCGCCGTCGACGACGTCCAGGAGGAGACGCGCATCGCCGAGGAGTCGCGGCTCATCGACGACCTGATGGACGGCATCGCCGAGGGGGCCAAGGTCGCCTACGGAATCGAAGAGACGGCCGAGGCGGCCGAGTTCGGCGCGGTCGAACACCTGCTCGTCCTCGACTCCCGACTCAGAGACGAGCGCCAGGGCGAGGGCGACTGGGACGTCGACGTCAACGACGTCATCGAGACGGTCGAACAGAAGGGCGGCGAGGTGACGGTGTTCTCCGCCGAGTTCGCCCCCGGGCAACAGCTGAAGAACCTCGGCGGCATCGCGGCGCTGCTGCGGTACCGACTGGGGTGAGGCGGGTCGGAGCCACCTCGGGAGCCACTGTCAGGCCGCCGGTTTCGTGGTGAAGCAGGGCCAGACGCCCCAAAGACCGACTGGTACCACGACCCGCGTCACGACGACGAACGGGGCTCGCACCGGCCGCCGACGCTCCGGTACCCGTCGACCCGTCGTCCGCCGACTCTCGGCCGCCGCACGCCCCGTGACGGACCCCGGAGTGACCGACGCGCGTGCTCCGAGCGCCGGGTCCAACTGCAAGCAAGTCGCCCAATCCGGGCCCGAGAGTACGACGAAGCAGTGCGCCAAGTCAATCTCCGCGTATACCAGGACAGACAGGAGGCCGTCAGGGCCGTCCTCGAGGAGCACGACTTGGACTACGTCGCGCTACACGACGAGGGCGACGAGGACGAGGATCCCGGGACGCTGTTCCTGTTTCCGCTGCCCAGCCAGGCCGTGACGGACGTGTTCCACGACCTCACTGACGCCGGCGTCTCGGAGGACGCGTACACGGTCCTCGCGAACGCGTCCCACGCCGAGACGCCGCGATACGACGAGATTCAGGAGGAGTACTCCACCCGGGTTCGCGGGCTCTCCCGACGGGAGCTACACTCGAAGGTGCTGGAGCTGTCCTGGCCCCCGATAACCTACTACGTCGGGACGGTCCTCAGCGCACTCATCGCCACCGCGGGGCTCCTGCTCGACTCCCCCGCCCTCATCATCGGCGCGATGGTCGTCGCCCCGCAGGTGAGTTCGGCGCTGACGACGACGGCCGGCGTCTACCACGCCGACTGGGAGATGTTCGTCCGCTCCGCCAAGCGTCAGTTCACGGGGCTCACCGGCGCCGTCGTCGGTGCCACCGTGTTCGCGTGGCTGGCGCAGTCGACGGGGCTGATACCAACCACGATGGCCGTCGGCTCCCTCGAACCGATGGGAGTTCGACTCGCGCCGACGGCACTCTCGTCGCTTGCCGCTCTCGGAGCGGGTGCAGTCGGGGCGTTCGGTTACACGACGGACCAGTCGATGTCGCTCGTGGGCGTCATGATCGCCGCCGCCATCGTGCCCGCGGCGGCAGCGGGCGGCATCGCCATCGCCTGGGGGAGTTGGCTCGTCGCGGCCGGCGCCCTCCTGTTGCTCACGGCCAACGTCCTCGCCGTCAACGTCGGTGCCATCGCCACGCTGTTCCTCATGGGATACCGCCCGGTGTGGTTCGACCGGACCGACCTGCGGGCCAGCCTCCCGTCGGAACTCCGCGCGTCGGTCGCCGTCGTCGCGCTGCTGTTCGTGGTGTCCGCCGTCGTCACCGGCGCCCTCGTCGGGACGCACATCGGCTACCAGCGTGGCACGAACGAGGCCGTCGACGAGACGCTCGCCGAACCGGCCTTCGACGACCTGCGACTGAAAGCGGTCCGGTCGCAGTACGGGGGGTGGGCGGGAACGTCGCCGAACGTCTCTGTGAGCGTGATTCGGACCACGGACGAGCGCTACCCGTCGCTGTCGGGGACCCTCCAGCGACGGATCGAACGGCGGACGGACAGGGAGGTTCAGGTCACGGTGAAGTACGCCGGAACGCGGCAGGAGAGCGCCACCGCCGGGGCGGCGGACGGCGAGTACCTCCCCGACCGCGGGTCCGCTCTCGGCATCGACGCCAGCCGACAACGACGGGCGTCCCCGGGTTCGCCGAGTTCGCCTCTGGTCAGCGGCTGAGGGACCTCGACGGCATCGCGGCGCTGCAGTGGTGGTTCGGGCGAGGCGGTTCACAGCCTCCGGTCACCGGGACGAACGCGTGCCGCCCCGGTGGGTCTCGGGTATCCGTGGGCCACCACGAGGTTTATTCTCCGGTGGACTGACACACCGACATGGTGTTCTCGACGGAGCCAGCGTGGAGTGATATCGACGAGGCGTTCACCCAGGAGTTCCAGAACGCGGTGGTCTACGCCGACTTCCAGCAGGAGACGGTGATCCACGAAGGGGCGCTGCGACTGCTCGCGAACGGCTGGGTCGAACTGCCGTCGGGACGTCTCCTCTCTCCCGACGCAGTCCACCACGTCGACACGCACCCCGAACGGGAGTCGTAGGTGGTCCCTCGGGGCGGGCGTCGCCCCCGCCCGGTACGGCCTCCTCGGCCCGCTTTCGGGCCGGAGCGACGTAACTGGCAGTAACCGTTTACTCGCTCCACGCCCCAGTACTACTGTGGCTGAGGGCTCGAACCGGACGCTGATACGGCGGATCGACCGCTTCCTCGACTACACGTTCTTCGCGGCGATGGAGGTGAACGTGCTGGTCATCCCGGTGCTGTGGCTCCTCTTGGTCGCAGCACACCCTGCAGAGGTCTCGCTCTCCGCGATGACGACCCTCGCGGCCGCCTCCGTCGTCGTCGGCACCCTCCGCGGCGGATACGTCGACGTGGGCTGGTGGCCGAGACCCGGTCACCTCGGCACGCTTCCGGTGCGGGCGGCGTACTACGGCGTCGTCGTCGGCGTCGCGACCTACGTCGGCGTCCAGGCCCAGCTCGCAACCGGGTCGCCGTGGCCCGGCGTCGGAATTCCCGTCGTCGTCTCCGTACTCGTGCTACTGCCGTTCCCGTGGTTCCTCTCTCGGTTCGAACGACTGGCGAAGACACAGCCGGCGTGGGTGTGAGCCCGAGCGCCCGGGGTCAGAACGCCTGACTCGCCGGGGAGAAGTCGATGGTGGTCCCGAGCCCCCGGTCGCGTGCGCGCTCGTACAGCAGGAAGGCGGCGGCGACAGTCTCGATGGCCGTCCCGCCCGAGTCTAACACCGTTATCTCCTCCGCCGTGGTGCGCCCCTCGGCGGCGCCCGCGACGACTTCGCCCAGTTCGGCGTGGATGTGTGACTCGTCGACGACGCCCTCCTCCATCGCGAGGAGGAACGACCCGGCG
>NZ_JBEPXO010000061.1:0-23721 GCF_041641895.1 Salinigranum sp.
GGCCACTCGGCGTTCGAACTCGCCGACGAGTACGACTGCCAGACGTGCGTAGCGGACGAGCAGGGCCGGGACAACTACACGGGTGGGGAGCCGGTCGAACCCAACGTGACGGCCGAACCCGACCCGGCGCTCGTCAAGTGGAACGGGTTCGTGACCGCCGGGCCGGAGTCGCCGACGATGGAGAACCCGGACTGTGGCGAGCGCAACCTCGGCCCGAGTCCCGTCGACCCAGGTATCGTGGGGACGTTCGAGGGGGCTCACCGCTTCCACTGCGGCGCGTTCCGGCCGCAGTACGACTGCATGATGCGGGACAGTGGTGATGCGTTCTGTGTCGTCTGTCTCGACGTGATCCGGGACTTCTTCGCTCCGTACGCGGCTCCAGCGGCCGGCGGTGCCGTCACGCTCGACACCCCGTCCGTCGACTTCAACGACGTTCCCGAAGGCACGACCACCCAGCGGTCGGCGACGTTCTCGGTCGACTCGTGTGTGCCGGTCTCCTTCTCGGTGCGGAGTTCGGTGCCACAGCCGTTCGAGCTCGTGAGTAACGCGACGACGGTGGCGTATCCGTCGGGATCGACGCCGTGGAAGGCCTACGTCTGGTTCCGATACACCGGTGACGCGCCGGGGACGAGTCACGCTGGCGAGGTGCGGATACTCTGTAACGAGACCGGAGAGGAGTTCACCGTTGACCTGGTCGGCAACGCCATCGAACGCCCGTCGGTCGCCGTCCAGCTCGTGTTCGACCAGTCCGGCAGCATGCTCGACACGACCGACGAGGGCCGCATCAAAGAGCAGGTACTGAAAGACGCCGCAGGTGCGTTCGCCGACCTCCTCTACGACGACAACGGCATCGGGTTGAACACCTACGACCACGACGCGTACCCCGTCTTCGACGTCCAAGACGCTGGAGCCGTGGGTGAGGGACTCGGCCGGGACGAACTCCTCGACGAAGTAGCCACGTTCGCGGCGAACCCGTCGGGACTCACGGCAATCGGTGACGGTATCGAACTGGCGAAGGACCGGCTCGACGACGCTCCCGGCTACGACGAGTACGCCATGGTGGTGTTGACCGATGGGATCGAAACTGCGGACAAACGAATCGAAGACGTGGCCGACACCGTCGTCAACCAGGACGTCTTCGCCATCGGGCTGGGGACGGCGAGCCAGATTCAGCCGGCAGCACTCGACGCACTGACGGGCGGCACTGGTGGGTATCTCCTCGTGACGGGGAACCTCTCGGAGGACGACACGTTCTTGCTCTCGAAGTACTATCTCCAGATCCTCGCCGGGGTCAACAACAACGAGGCGATCCTCGACCCCGAGGGGTACCTCCGGCCACGACAGGAGACGCGCATCCCCTTCGACGTGACCGCATCGGACATCGAGATTACGGCGACGGTCCTCGCGGCAGAGCCGCGCGCGCTTACCGTCGCACTGGAAACGCCGGACGGGACGCGGATAACCGCCGGCGACGCGCGGTTCGATCCGACCATCGACCACCGCGTCGGCAGCCAGTCGGTGTTCGTTCGGACGTCGCTCCCACGAGTCGTCGACGGGTCGCCCGTCCACGGGGGACGCTGGCACATAATCGTCTCGCTGAACGAAGAGCGCGTCGTCGACTGGGCGACCGACCTCCCGGACGACGTCTGGGTCTACGGCTCGCAGACCATCCACGGGCTGAAGTACGCTGCGGCCGTCTACACGTACTCGAATCTGCAGCTGGGCACGACAGTCACGCAGGAGACGTACGAGCCCGGAACGACCCTCACGATTCGGACACAGCTCACCGAGTACGGCGTCCCGTTCGAGGGGTACGCGGACGTACGGGCGGAGCTCCTCCGTCCGAACGGCACCGAGGCGGTACTCGTACTCTCCGAGGCCGAGGCGGGCGTCTACGAGACGACAGTCACCGCGGACGAGCCAGGCGTCCACCGCGTCCGCACGGTCGCCGACGGCCGAACCACCGACGAGGAGCCGTTCACCCGCGAACAGCTCAGAACCGCGGCGGTGTGGATGGGTGGCATCGACGCGGTGCGACCACCTCGTGACCCGGACGACGAACTCTGCCGGCTGCTCAGCTGCCTCCTCGGGCGGAAGGTACTCGGACCGGACGCCCGGAAGTGGCTGGCCGAGCGAGGGATCGACCTCGACGCGCTCCACAGGTGTCTCTGTGACGACCGCGACGAGGGTGGCAGGCCGCGACCCGACCCGTGCATCGACGCGGACTCCGTCGGGCAGCTCGAGTCGATCAGGGACCAACTCGCCGAACTCGTCGAGCGGTCCGCACGCGTCGGCTGAGGGTGCTACTCAGCGGACAACCGTCACCGGGACCGACGACCGGCGGACGACCGTCTCGGCGACGCTCCCGAGGAGGACGCGCGAGACGCCGTCGCGGCCGTGGCTCCCGACGATGATCTGGTCGACGTCGTTGTCGTCGGCGTACTCGACGATGGAGCGGGCGGGCGCCCCGTGGACGACTTCCGTCTCCAGGTCGATTCCGTACGTTCCGGCCCTGTCGGCGGCCGCGTCGAGGACCGACCGGACATCGGCCTCGGCGTCCTCGCGCCAGGAGTCGACGTCCGGGAGGATGAGGTCCGCGGAGCCCTGGACGTACGCCGTCGGGTCCAGTACCGAGACGGCGACCAGGTCGGCGTCAGCGTGCCGTTCGAACGCGAAGTCGAGGGCTTTCTCGGAGGGCTCGGAGCCGTCGATAGCGATGAGGATTCGTGGCATCACAGGCGACTATTCTCAGAGGTGGATAAAGAGGACTTCGCCGACTCTCTCGGCGTAGGAACCGTCCGGCGGGAGTCCGTCGCCGAGGTGAACCGTCGGACGTGGGGGTTGGGAGCGGGGCTGCGCCGCAGTCGGGACGTTACGCGCTCGCGTCGGCCTGCCCGACGTAGTGGTCGTGTCGTCGCCGACACGTCTCACAGAAGTACTGGCCGATGCCAGCGGGCTGGAGGCCGGTGGGTGCGAGTTCGTTCCCGCAGTCGGGGCACCAGTGGGGAGGGACGTCGTCTGAGTCGAACATCACGTCTGAGAGGACGGGCGAGCCGACCAACTCGCTTCTGCCGTGGTGTTCTGTGGCCGGTTCTCGGCTGTGAGAACGAACTTGGTGTTACGATGGACAGTGATGTCGCCTAGATTACTCGTTTGCCCACACCTCGGCAGTGTCCACAGAGGTCCACCCCGTAGGCTCCTCCCCCGTTACATGTTCCACACACGACAATCCGTTGCCCGGGATGAACCGTGACTGCGTGAACACAGCGTCCGTTACACGCAGGACACGTCCCGACTCCATGCATGCCGGTCCCCCTGCACAGGCCACACTCGACGTGTTCAGTTCTCGGGCCACGACCGTATGACATGCCACGACGTATCTCTATACTGTAATAACGGTTCCCCTCAATTATCAGATGTGATTCTATTCCGGGAGCCAACAGCGGTCTGCTCTCGTGTGAGGAACGGAAGTGCCGTCAACCACTCCTGTTGTGAAAGAGGAGTGTTCAGGGTTCACGCGCCTGTGGACGGCCGTGAGCGCGCACGTAAGAGACGAACGAGCAGTTTCGTCGCGACTCACACACGCTACGCGGTGCTCGTGTGGAGAAATGCGGGAGAAGTGGGCCGGCGCAGATTCGAACTGCGGTTACGGCCACCCGAAGGCCGAAGGATACCAAGCTACCCCACCGGCCCGCACCTCTGACTCATGGCGTACCCGTGTTTAACAGTTGTGATTAGCGGTCTCCGCGGGGCTGTCGTCGCCGTGTGTCGCCGTCGTGCCGGAGGCGACGACGGGACGGGAGCGACCGACGGCGGACCGTCTCAGTACGCGGTGTACCCCGCCGTGTCGAGGTAGTTGTGCGCGACGGTGATGGCGTGGTCGGCGTGGACGGCGTGGGGGCCGAGTCGGACCCGTTCGTCGGCCACCTCGGTCAAGAGAGCGGCCTCCGCGTCCGTGAAGTCGTGGTGGTCCGAGAGGACGAACGTCGGGTCCTCTGGCGGGTCGACGTCGACGACGGGCGTCCCCGCCTCGTGGAGTTCGACGACGGTCGATTCGTCGGCCAGGTCCCGGAGGGTCTGTTCGAAGCCGACGCGCCGGATGGAGACGCCGGGACTCGCCTCGGCGGGGATGTGACCGATGGCCTCCTCGCGCTGTTCCAGCGCACCGCGGATGCGGGCGGCCGTGCTCCGTTCGTCAGGGTTCAGTCGCCGGACCTCGCGGCCGTCGAACGTGACGGTGAACGTGTCGGCGAGGACGAGGTGGGCGCGGACGTCGTCGCGGATGGCGTGCGAGAGGAAGAAGGCTGCGTTGAGACAGCGGCAGAGGAGGTCCAGACGCCCGGCACTACCGGGGAGGTCGTCGAGGCTGAAGTCGGGGGTCGTGGGGGCGTCGTGTCCCGTGATCACGAACTGTCGCATACGCGTCTCTCCCGGTGGGCGGACTTTGTTCTGTCCACTCGTCCGGCCTGTCGCCGCCGAGTATGTAGATATAATAACTAAAGACTATGAGAATAGCACGTGTGAGCCGAGAACCGGACGGAGAGGCAGTAATTGTTCATACGTTTGCGAAAGTGTATGTTCTGTCCGCAAGCGTCTTCTAGACGGCTCCGAAAGTTGTATCACGGGATGAATCATACGCTAGTTTACTGTGTGTAAAATGGCGATATCGGCTCTGACAGCCCCCATAGGCGATATTTTCCGGAAAGGGTGCCTTTTCGTTAGGTATTTACATCGGCCGACACAGATTCGACTATCCTCCGACACGAGGTGTTAGTCAGATGCAAGACGACAGCCCTGATTGGAACGTACTGAATCGGCGGCGGGTGCTCGGCCTGGGTGCGGCCGGCCTCGCGGGCCTCGCCGGGTGTGCCGGTGGCGACGGCGACTCGTCCGGCTCGGGAGAGGGCGGCGGGTCGGAGTCGACTTCGACCGAATCGGAGTCCACGTCCGGCTCGTCGGGCGGTATGTCGGGCGGGAAGCTCCGTATCGCGCTCGTCAAGAGCCCGCTCGAGTTCGACCCCATCGTCCTGAACGACGTCCCGTCGGACCAGGTCGCACAGAACATCTTCGACGGTCTCTACCAGTACAACGAGTCCACGAGTCTGGTCCCGTCGCTGGCGACCGGCGAGCCTGAAGTCTCGAACGACGGGACGCGCTGGGTCGTCGAGATGACCGGCGACGCGACGTTCCACAACGGCGACCCCGTCACCGCCGAGGACGTCAAGTACACGTACGAGGCGCCGGTGGCCGAGGAGACGGAGAACGCGAGCGAGTTCAACATGATCGACACCATCAGCGTGGTCGACGAGACCACGGTGCAGTTCGATCTCCAGTTCCCCTACGGACCCTTCCGCCACCTGCTCGACCTCGGCATCGTCCCCCAGTCCGTCCGCGAGGAGGACAAGGACGCGTTCAACACGCAGAACCCGGTGGGGTCGGGACCGTTCGAGTTCGTCGACTGGCAGGAGGGCAACTTCGTCCGCCTCCAGCGCAACGACGACTACTGGGGCGAGCCGATGCCGAACATCGCGGAGCTCGAACTGGTCCCCGTCGAGGAAGCGACCACCCGGGTGACGACCCTCCGCAACGGCGAGAACGACGTCATCGAAGAGATTCCCCCGAAGCTGTACTCGACCGTCCGGGGCATCTCCGACGCGAGCATCGACGAGGTGCCCGGAATCGGCTACTTCTACCTCGCGTTCAACTGCAAGGAGGGGCCGACGTCCGACGCACGGGTCCGCGAGGCCGTCGACTACTGCTTCAGCATGGACCAGGCCGTCTCCAGCTACGTCGAGCCGACCGGCATCCGGCAGTACAGCCCGCTCCCGGCCTCGGTCGCCGAAGACTGGAACATGCCCGTCGACGAGTGGGAGCAGATTCCCCACGACAAGAACATCGAGGAGGCGCAGGCGCTGTTCGAGGAGGCGGGCGTCCCGATGGACTACCAGTGGAACATCATCGTCCCGCCGGACGACAAGCGCGAACAGATCGGTGTCACGGTGTCGAACGGCCTGAAGGAGGCCGGCTTCGACAACGTCTCCGTCCAGCGCCTCGACTGGGGTGCCTTCCTCGACAAGTACGTCACCGGCAGCGAGAGCGACTACAACATGTACACGCTCGGCTGGTCCGGCGACCCCGACCCCGACGCGTTCACCTACTTCCTCCTCGGACGGACCGAGGACACGCTCGGCGTCACCAACGGCACCTACTGGGGGGCGAACAGCGACGTCGGCAAGCAGGCCGCCGAGAAGTTCGTCCAGGCGCGACAGCTCGCGGACCGTGAACAGCGCCGTCAGCTCTACATCGAGGGCATCACGAGCGCCCTCGAAGAGCGCGCACACATCCCGGCGTACAACCTCAAGAACAGCTTCGGCGTGAAGAGCTACGTCAGCGACTTCGCGTCGCACCCGGTCGACAGCTTCCACATCGCGACGAACCACAACAACGTCTCGGTCGACAAGTAGTCGACGCGGGACGTCCACCTCGAAGTATGTACGACCTGCTCACACACCCGTGCCAGCGACGATGAGTCGGCGGTCGTTACTCCGGAGGGACGACCGATGAGTCGGCTCCGATACACCATCAACCGACTCCTGCAGTCGATTCCGGTGGTCCTCGGTATCATCACGATTACGTTCCTCCTGACGGACGCCATCCCGGGCGACCCCGTCCAGATCATGCTCGGGCCGTCACCGAGCGCACAGCAGGCCGCCGCCATCCGGGCGAAGTTCGGGCTCGACCAGCCGCTCCACATCCGCTATCTGAACTACCTGCTCGACGTCGTCCGCGGGGACCTCGGGACGAGCCTCTACTACGGCGTTCCCGTCACCGAGAAGATCATGGAGCGCCTCCCGGTGACGCTGCTGCTGCTCGTGTCGAGCTTCGCGTTCGCGCTCGTCACGGCGGTCCCGCTGGGAATCGTCTCGGCGAAGCGGCGGAACAAGCCGACCGACCACGTCTCGCGCGTCGTGGCGCTGCTCGGCGTCTCCACCCCGTCGTTCTGGATCGGGCTGATGCTCATCATCGTCTTCGCGTTCCAGCTGAACCTCCTCCCGGCGACGAACCTCGTCATGCCGTGGGCGTCACCGGCGAGCGTCGAGGGTGCCGAGACCCGTCTCGACGTCGTCGTGACCGCCGTCGAGCACCTCATCCTCCCGACCATCACCCTCGGGACGCTCCAGATGGCCGCGTTCACGCGGATCGAACGCTCGTCGATGCTCGAGGTGCTCAACCAGGAGTACGTGAAGCTCGCGCGGGCGTACGGGGTGAAGGAGTCGACCATCGTCCGGAAGCACGCGTTCCGCAACGCACAGCTCCCGCTCATCACCATCGTCGGCCTCCAGTTGACGCAGGCGCTCGGCGGGGCCGTCCTCACGGAGACGGTGTTCTCCATCAACGGGATGGGTCGGCTCATCATCACGGCCATCCAGAACCAGGACTTCCAGCTCGTGATGGGGACGACGCTCATGTTCGGCCTCGTCTTCGTCATCGGCGTCATCATCACCGACCTGTCGTACGCGTACGTCGACCCACGCGTGTCGTTCGACGAATCCGAGTAACATGGCCCAGGACACCTCATCTTCGACCTCGACCTCGAATCGCACCCAGCAGTCGTGGCGCGGGACCACGAGCGAGGACGGTTTCGACGCCGCGGACGGCCAGCCCGAGGCGCGCGTCGGTCTCCGGTACACGCTCTCGCAGGTCCGGCGCGACCCCACCGCGCTACTGGGCCTCGCTATCATCGGCTTCACCACGACGGTCGCGTTCGTCGCGTTCGTCGACAGCATCGTCTTCGACGTCCTCGCGGACGTCGCGTTCTTCGCCGACCTCGGAGTCAGACAGTACGTGCTGGCGGAGGCGGTCTGGTACAACCCGGTGAACGACCCGGACAACGCCGAGATTCTCCTGCCGCCGGTCGGCATGACGAACGAACTCTACCCGAACCAGCCGGGGACGCTCGCACACCCGCTGGGGACGGACCACCGGGGCCGTGACATCCTCGCACGGCTCTTTTATGGAACCAGAATCGCGATGGTCGTCGGCATCGTCTCGACGGGCATCGCGATGGTCCTCGGGACGCTCGTCGGGAGCGTGGCCGGCTACTACGGCGGTCGCATCGACGACGCGCTCATGCGCGCCGCCGAGGTGCTGTTCGCCATCCCCTTCCTGGTGCTCGTCATCGCGTTCATGACGGCGTTTGGCCGCAACCTCACCTTCGCGATGGTCGGCGTCGGCATCGCGACCATCCCCACGTTCGCGCGACTCATCCGCTCGCGCGTCCTGAGCGTCAGAGAGGAGGACTTCGTCGAGGCGGCCCGCGCCGCCGGGGTCCGGGACCGAAACATCATCCTCAGACACGTCATCCCGAACAGTTTCGCACCCGTCCTGGTGCAGGCCACGCTGCAGGTGGGTATCAACATCCTCATCATCGCCGGCCTCTCGTTCCTCGGCTACGGCGCGCAGCCGCCGACGCCGTCGTGGGGACAGATGCTCTCGGCGTCGCGCAACTACATGCTCCCGAACCCGTGGTTCAGCATCTGGCCCGGAATCGCCATCCTCGTCACCGTCGTGGGGTTCAACCTCCTCGGCGACGGCCTGCGAGACGCACTCGACCCCCGAATCAACAACTGATATGACCGAGCCACTACTCAGCGTCGAGAACTTACAGACCCGCTTCTACACCGAGGAGGGCGTCGTCCGCGCCGTCGACGGCGTGAGCTTCGACGTCCACGAGGGCGAAATCGTCGGCCTCGTCGGGGAGTCCGGTGCCGGGAAGTCCGTCGCCACCACCTCTATCATGCGACTCGTCGAGGAGCCGGGCGAGATTGTCGGCGGCCGCGTCGAGTTCAAAGGCGAACCCATCGTCGACATCGTCGAGGAGAACGGCACGCGGCGACGCTCCGACGCGATGCTCTCGAACCAGGAGATGCGCAGACGCATTCGCGGCCGCGAGATAGCCATCATCTTCCAGGACCCGATGGAGGCGCTCAACCCCGTCTTCACCGTCGGGTCACAGTTGCGGGAGTTCATCGAGATCAACCGCGACGTCTCCACCGCCGAGGCGAAAGAGATAGCCATCGAGATGCTGTACGAGGTGGGCATCCCCGAGCCGGAGAGCCGGTACGACAGCTACCCTCACCAGTTCTCCGGCGGGATGCGCCAGCGCGTCCTCATCGCGATGGCGCTCTCCTGTGAGCCGTCCCTGATAATCGCCGACGAACCGACGACGGCACTCGACGTCACCGTCGAGGGACAGATTCTCGACCTGGTCGACGACCTCCAGGACAAGTACGGCACCTCGTTCATCTGGGTGACCCACGACATGGGGGTCGTCGCCGAGGTGTGTGACCGCGTCAACGTGATGTACCTCGGCGAAATCATCGAGCAGGCACCCGTCGACGACCTCTTCTACGAGACGAAACACCCCTACACCGAGGCGCTGTTGCGCTCTATCCCGCGGCCGGACCGGCGCGTCGACGAACTCGAACCCATCACGGGAGTGATGCCCGAAGCCATCGACCCGCCCTCTGGCTGTCGGTTCCACACCAGATGTCCGGAGGCACGCGAGGTCTGTCCGCGCGTCGAGCCGGCGTACCAGGAGGTCGAGGGCGACCACCACGTCTCGTGTGTCAAGTACGAGGACGTCGGCTACGACGAGTCGCCGCCGCTCGACACCGAGGCGACGAACGCCTTCGCGGCGGGCGGACTGCTCGACGAGGAGGCCGAGACGGACGGGGGGAGCCGATGAGCGGGGCGGTCGAGCAGTCCTCGGACGTCGACACCGACGCCGAGCGAGGTGACGACCCGCTCCTGCGCGTGTCGGGACTCACGAAACACTTCACGCAGGGCGGGGGCTTCCTCTCCAGCGTCTTCGGTACGGAGACGGTGAAGGCCGTCGAGGACGTGAGCTTCGACATCGAGCGCGGGGAGACGCTCGGCCTCGTCGGCGAGTCCGGCTGTGGGAAGTCGACACTCGCGCGGACGGTCCTCCGCCTCCTGAGCCCCACCGAGGGGTCGGTGTACTTCAAGGGAGTCGACCTCGCGTCGATGTCGGGCGAGCGGCTTCGCCGCCAGCGACAGGACATGCAGATGATCTTCCAGGACCCCCAGTCCTCGCTGGACCCGCGGATGAAGGTCGGCCCCATCGTCGAGGAGCCGATGCGGGCGCACGGCCTGTACGACGGCGAACGCGAGGAGCGTGCGCGGATGCTCCTGAACAAGGTGGGACTCGACCCCCAGCACTACAACCGGTACCCCCATCAGTTCTCCGGCGGGCAGCGTCAGCGGGTGAACCTCGCGCGGGCGCTCTCGGTCAACCCCGACTTCATCGTCTGTGACGAACCGACGAGCGCGCTCGACGCCTCCATCCAGGCGCAGGTGCTCAACACCATGCGGGAACTCCAACGGGAGTTCGGCCTCACCTACCTGTTCATCAGCCACGACCTGAGTGTGATACGACACATCTCCGACCGCGTCGCCGTGATGTATCTGGGACAGCTGGTCGAACTCGCCGAGACGGACGAACTGTTCGAGAACCCACAGCACCCCTACACCGACGCCCTGCTGCAGTCGATTCCGGTTCCCGACCCCCGGGCGACGGGGGCCCGCGGCGTCCTCGAAGGCGACGTTCCGTCGCCCATCGAGCCACCCTCAGGCTGTCGGTTCCGCACCCGGTGTCCGAAGCTCATCGCGCCGGACGACGTGTCCATGACGGACACCGAGTGGGCGAACGTCCGCCGGTTCATGCGCGCCGTCTCCCGCCGCACCGTCACCGCCGACGACAGCGGGGAGCGGGCCATTCGCTCGGAGTTCTTCGCGGACGGGGTGCCCTCGGGCGAGGCGGGCGACGCCGTCACCGAGGCCATCGACGCGCTCCTCAACGACGACCCCGAGCGCGCGGAGACGGTGCTGACCGAGACGTTCGCCGAACGGAGCATCTGCGCCCGCGAGGAACCGGCGTACGAGGTGGAGTCGGCAGTCGGGTCCGGACGTCACTTCGCGGCCTGTCACCTCCACCGCGAGTCGGTCACCGGGGACCGATAACGGGTCGTTATCGACAGCCGCTGACGGGGTGGCTCTCCACCGACCGAGCCGAAACCGCGTGTTAAACGACCGATTACCACCCGACTAGGGAGCGTGTGGTAAAGTGTGCCGAGCGCCAAGCGTGTGCGAAGAGGTAACACGATGCCAGACACCGGCTCGACGACGCCCGCTCGGTTCGCCGAGGGGACCACGAACTACGAGGAAGTCCAGACGGTCATCACGCCCGAGGCGCCCGACCACTACTCGGTGACCGTCCGCGAGGAGGACGGGACGACGCACACACACGCCGTCGAGCGCGTCGTCGTCAACACCGCGCGCATCCACCTCTCGGGGCCCATCTGGTTCGTCGGGGCCAACGTCGACGTCGGCCTGCCCGCGACGGGTCACGGCGAGAGCGTCTGGGTCTGGGTCTGAGCGGCGTGGGCGCTACTCCCGTTCGCGCATCTCGAACGTCGTCGTCGCGCGCGCCCCGCCCTCGTACGCGAGGAAGACGCCGAGTTCGTGCCACCCCGGGTCGAGGTCGACCCACCGGGTCCGGTCGCCCTCGTCGACGCGGCGGACGCGCCCGTGCCACGTCCGCGAGACGACCTTCCGCTCCCCGCCACGGAACGCGAACTGCCCGGGCGTCTCGCGGGTCGGGTCGTCGAAGCGCGACTCGTCCGACGCCTCCAGCTCTCCGTCGACCGCCCACCCCCAGAGCCGCCGGTCGGGCGTCTCGACGACGACGGGGACCGGGAGCCGGTTCTCGAAGGTGACGCGGAAGTGGACGTCGTCGGCCGGCGTGTAGACGGAACGGTCCGTCTCCACGTCGACCGAGAGCGCACGCCGGGCCACCGCCTGCGGGACGAGTCTGCCGAGCGCCTCGGTGAGGACGTTGCGGTTCTCGTCGAACCCGAGTCGGTCACCGTCAGCGGCACGCATCGGGTTCCGTACGGGCGTCGGCGGTTTCGGTCTGTCGGTGCGGGGAGCGGCTTGATTACGACACCGCGCCTCCCGGTCGTATGAACCGACGCGACCTGCTCGCGGTGGGCGCGGTGACGGCGCTCGCAGGCTGTCTCGGCTACGAACTCCAGGCGACAGAGCGGGTCGCAGAGCGCCGGGTCCGTCTCGCCGAACTCGAAGCGACCGTCGCGGTCAGAGAGGAACGCATCGCCGCCCTGGAGGCTCACGTCTCGGGGCTGGAGACCAGCCTCGCCGCAGCCGAGGCACGTCGGAACGCGCTCGAACGGCAGGTCGACGGTCCGCGGGTGAACGACGTCTCGCTCGTCTCCGGGTGGGAGCGGTTCGGCGACGTCGTCCACCGAGCGACCACACGCGTCACCCGCGGCAGTCTCGCCACGCTTGCGGTGAACTTCACCACGCCGAGCGTCGACGTCGAGACCGACCGGGGACGCCAGGAGACGGCCGCACAGCGGCTGACGACCGTCTCGGTGACGCTCGCGGACGAAGCGGGTGCCGTCGTCGGGACGAACGAGCGGGAACTGCGGTACTTCGTCGAAACGGGACGGGTCGGCGAGACGCCGCTGCTGTTCGACACACGGGGGTTCTCGCCCGGCGAGTACGGCGCCGTGGCGCGCGTCCGGGACGTGGTCGACGGCGTCGATTCGCGACCCCTGGCGGCGCGCTTCACCGTGGTGTGACCGACGGGGGTGCGCATCAGGAGAGTGGGAGCAGGAGCGAGAGCGGGAACGGGAGGGAGCTTCTTGACGCGGACGCCCCTGTGACGACCATGCACAGACGGGAACTGCTCGCGCTCTGTGGGCTCGCCGGCGTCAGTGGCTGTCTCGGCTACGACCTCGTCGAGCGCGAGACGGTCGCCGACCGGCGGGTGCGCCTCGCCGAACTCGAAGCGACCGTCGAGGCCCGAGAGGAACGCATCGAGACGCTCGAACGGGAGGTCGAGCGGTTGCGGCGACGGCTCGCGGGCCCGCGAGTCAACTCCGTCTCGCTGGTGGAGTCGTGGGAGCGAGTCGGCGACGTCGTCGTCCGCGGGACCAGCGACGTCGCGGCGGGCGACCCGCTGACCGTCGCGGTGAACTTCACCTACCCGCTCGGAGGCGAGTCGACCAGCCGGGTCGACGTCGCGCTCGCGGTGACAGTGACCGACGCCGACGGGCGGCGGGTGGCGCGGAACGAACGGGAGGTCCGGCTGTTCGTCGACCCCGATGCGACGCTCGCCGAACTCCCCGTCCGGTTCGGCGAACCGGGCCTGAGTCCGGGGCGGTACGCCGCGACGGCGCGCGTCGTCGACCGGGTGACCGGCCTCGAGACGACGTCGGACGACGTCGCGTTCCGGG
Organism: Salinigranum sp.; assembly: GCF_041641895.1. Lineage (NCBI taxonomy): Archaea > Methanobacteriati > Methanobacteriota > Halobacteria > Halobacteriales > Haloferacaceae > Salinigranum > Salinigranum sp. The sequence goes on from NZ_JBEPXO010000061.1 coordinate 13,341, forward strand.
TTCGGTAGTCGACTTCGACTCCGGGCGACCGGGAGTCCGCCGGGCTAGTACGCCGCGACAGTGCCGTCCTTCCGCGGTTCGGTCGCCCCCGAGAGGACTCCGTCCGACCAGCGAGCGAGCTGTGCCCCGCCGAACAGCGACGGCGGGAGGACGCGGACGTCGTGCCCGCGGCGGGCGAGTTTCGTCGCTCCGGCGAGTCGTTCCTCGACGGCGAGGGTGCCGTCCTCGCGGTAGCGCCAGCGCGGTTCGTCGAGCGCGCGCTGAATCGGGAGGTCGCGGTCGACGAGGTTCGAGACCACCTGGACGTGGCCCTGTGGCTGCATGAACCCGCCCATGACGCCGAAGGCGGCCCAGTCGTCCCCGCCGCCGGGCGCGAAGTCGAGGAGGCTCGGGATGAGCGTGTGGAACGGCTTCTTCTCGGGGGCGAGCCGGTTGGGGTGGGTCGGGTCGAGCGAGAACGACGCGCCGCGGTTCTGGAGCGCGATACCGGTGTCGCCCGCGACGAGTCCCGAGCCGAACCCCGCGAAGCGGGAGTTGATGTACGAGACGACGTTGCCCTCCCGGTCGGCGACGCAGACGAGGACCGTGTCGGCGTCCTCGGCGTTCGTCCGCGGGCGGAAGGAGACGTCGTCGGACGCCGTCGGGCCGATGTCGGCCGCCCGTGTTCGCGCCCAGGCGCGGGAGTTCAGCGGCGGAATTTCCTCGAACGCGGGGTCGGTGATGTACCGGTGGCCGTCGTGGAACGCCCGCTTGGTGGCCTCGGCGAGTAGGTGGAGTCGGTCGACGCCCGTCGCCTCCCGGGCGCCCGCCTCGCGGGCGACGTTCAGCGCCTCCAGCGCGACGAGGCCCTGATTGTTCGGCGGGAGTTCGTACACCTCACAGCCCCCGTACCGGGTCGAGAGCGGGTCGACGAACGCCGGTTCGAAGCTCGAGAGGTCGTCCGTCGAGAGGAATCCGCCCGCCGCCTGGACGGTGTCGACGATGGCCTCCGCGACGTCTCCCTCGTAGACGAGGTCGGCCCCCTCCTCGCCGAGGCGAGCGAGCGTGCGACCGAGGCGCGGGAGCGTGACTCGCTGTCCCACCGTCGGGGCGCGTCCGTCGAAGAGGTACGCCTCGCGGGCGTGTGCCGACTCGAAGAGGTCCTCGCCGTGTTCCCACTGGGCGGCGACGACTTCGCTCACGGGGTACCCCTCGGTGGCGTATCTGACGGCGGGAGCGACGCAGTCGGCGAGCGTCAGCCGTCCGAGGTCCTCGACGGTCGTCTCCCACCCTCTGGCCGTCCCGGGGACGGTGACGGTGTGCGGACCGCGCTCCGGCATCCGCACCGTCTCGCCGTCCGCTGCTCCGAGCGCGTCACGCACCGACTCGATGGTCGCCGCGGCGGGCGCGCCCCCGCACGAACGGAGGGCGCCGACGTCGCCGTCGGCGGTCCGGTAGAGCGCGAAGACGTCGCCGCCCAGGCCGGTACTCGTCGGTTCGACGACGTTGAGCGCCGCGGCGGCCGCGACGGCCGCGTCGAACGCGTTTCCCCCCTCACGGAGGAGTTCGACCCCCGCTTCGGCGGCGAGCGGCTGACTGGTCGCGACTACCCCTCGCGAGCCGTAGACGGTCGAACGGCGGGAGGTGAAACGGTCGAGGTCGGGTGGTGCGGGCATACCGGTCCTTGGGGGGCGGGCGGCAAAAAGACCGGAAGCTTCCTCGGGGGCGCTCGTGAGTATCGGGTATGGAACACGACCGCGTGGTCGCGGCGGGCGACACGTTCCTCGTCACCGACCCCGACGGACGGACCGACGGCGAGAACGGGAGCCACGCGGGGGCGTACCACCGTGACACACGGCACCTCGACCGGTACGACCTGACGGGTGATCTCGAACCACTCACCACGGCCGCGACGCGTCCCGGGGAGCGAGTGACGTATCTGGGCCGTCCGCAGGCAGAGGGCGCGCGGACCCGCCACGTCACCCGAACGACCGTCGTCCGTCCGGGCTGGCTCTGTGAGCGACTCGCCGTTTCGAACCTGACGGCTACGGCCGGCACGGAACGCCTCTCGGTTCGGGTCGGCACCCGGTTCGACGACCTGTTCGAGGTGCGCGGCTACGTCGACGACGAGCGGGAGCGCACAGTGACGACCGACCGGGCCGAGCAGACGAGACGGAGCGGCGGCGTTCGGTTCGTGTACGCCCCGCCGGACCTCGACCGGGAGTGGCAGACACTCGTCCGCGTCGCAGTACTCGACGACGACGGGGACGAGCGAGGCGACGCGGACGAGCGAGGCGACGCGGACGGGGTCGCCGTCGCCGTCGGTGCAGACGTCGACGCCGACGGTGACGGCGACGACGGACGGGGCGGGAACGACGGAGAGCGGGAAGAGCGCCGGGAGGACGCCCGCCTCGACCTCGCTGTCGGCCTCGCGGGACACGAGACGCGGGCGCTCGGAGTCGCCGTGGCGTTCGGGGACGGCGCGCAGGCACGGGAGCCGGTGACCGCATCGAGCGTCGGCGCGTGCGTCGACGCCACCGAGTCGTGGGGGCGCGAGCGGGCCGAGCGGTGGGCGCGCGAGACGGCACTCGACGTGGAGCGGTGGTCGGACGTGGCCGAACGGAGCCGAACCGACCTGCTCGACCTCCGACTGGAGCGCGGCCTGTTCGCCGCGGGGGTTCCGTGGTACGCGACGGCGTTCGGCCGGGACAGCCTCGTCGCCGCCTACCAGGCGCTCCCGCTGTCGGCCGCCCCCGCGACGGCGACGTGCCGCTACCTGGCGTCACGACAGGCCGAGACGGTGGACGGGTACCGGGAGGCGGCGCCGGGGAAGGTGCTGCACGAGGAACGACGCGGGGAACTCGCCGCACGCGGCGAGATTCCACACACGCCGTACTACGGGACGGTCGACGCGACGCCGCTCTTCGTGACGCTCGTCCACGAGGCCTGGCGGTGGACCGGCGACGACGACTTCCTCGCAGCCCTCTGGCCCCACGTCGACCGGGCGCTCGCGTGGTGTGACCGCTCGACGAGGACGGTGGGAGGCGGAGAGGGGTTCCTCGCGTACCCGACCGACGGCCACCTGCGACACGTCGGCTGGAAGGACAGCCCCGACGGGGTCGTCTACCCGGACGGGTCGTGGATGGACGGACCGGTCGCCCTGGCGGAGGTGCAGGGGTACGTCTACGACGCACGCCGGCGCGGGGCCGACATCGCGCGGCGGGTCGGCGACGAGGAGCGTGCCGCCGTTCTCGACCGGTCGGCGGCGGCGCTTCGCACCCGGTTCGACGAGGCGTTCTGGGTCGAGAGCGAGGGGACGTACGCCGTCGCGCTGGACGACGGCGAGCGAGTGGAGACGGTGACGACGAACCCCGGACACTGTCTGTGGAGCGGCATCGTCCCGCCGACCCGTGCCGGATCGGTCGTCGACCGACTCCGCTCGCCGGACGTGTTCACCGGGTGGGGCCTGCGGACGCTCGCGGCGAGTCACGACGCGTACAACCCCCAGAGCTACCACCGCGGGAGCGTCTGGCCGCACGACACCGCCCTGTGTGCGCTCGGGATGGCCCGGTACGGGTTCGACGAGGCGGCGCGGGTGGTGTCGGAGGGCCTCGTCTCGGCGGCGCAGGCGAACGGCGGAGGCCTCCCCGAACTGTTCGCCGGGTTCGCCCGGGAGCAGACCGTCGTCCCGGTGGAGTACGGGTCGGCCTGCGAGCCACAGGCGTGGGCCGCAGGCGCGCCGCTCGCGTGTCTCCGGGCGGTCGGTGCGGTCGACGGACCCGACGTCGACCCCGGGCTGGACTGACAGCCGGCGACCCCGTCAGTCCCGACGGTCGAGAAGTCGGGCGACGCCGGCCGAAATCCCACCAGCGACCGTCTCCAGCGCGGCCCGGAAGACGCTCCGGTTCCGGACCCGCGCGAGCGCGACCCGGTCGTAGAGCGGGCCGGGGAGGAGCGCGCGACAGCAGACGAGGAGCCACGCCTGTGGGGTGACGAGGTAACGCGCCCGCGGGGACGGCGACTCGACCGCCTCGCTGACGACGCGGGCGACTCGTTCGGGCGGGACGCCGCCGGGGTCGTAGTGGCGGCGGACGCGGTCGTACAGGTCGCGGTGAGGCGACGCGTCGTCGTCGAGTCCGGCCTTCGCCCGCTCGTTGAACCCCGTCCGCACCGGTCCCGGTTCGACGAGCACGACGTCGACGGCGTCCTGTTCGGCTCTGAGAGCGTCGAACAGCCCTTCGACCGCGTGTTTCGTGCCCGCGTAGACGCCGTGCAGGGGGAGCGAAGTCCGACCCAGGACGGACGAGAGCGTGACGACCCGCCCGCCGGTCGCGCGCAGGCGCGGGAGCGCCGCCCGCGTGACGGCGAGCGTGCCGAAGACGTTGACGCGGAACTGTGCTTCGACCCGGTCCCAGTCGGCGTCCTCGACGGCGCCGAGTTCGTACGTCGCGGCGCAGTTCACGAGCGCGTCGAGGTCGGTCGGGAGCGTCTCGCGGACGCGGTCCTCGTCGGTGACGTCGCCGACGTGGGTCTCGACGGTCGGCGGGAGGGAGGCGAGGCCGTCGGCGTCGACGTCGAAGGCGACGACGCGGTGGCCGCGCCCGGCGAGACGGAGCGCGGTGGCGCGGCCGATGCCGGAGGCGGCACCGGTGACGAACACGGTCGACATACGCCGGTCGACAGGTGGCGAGGGCAAAGGCGTGTCGACCCTCCGGCCGCCTACTCGGTCAGGCCGTAGCCACGCTTGAACAGCGCGACGTTCAGGCCGACGAGCGCGACGGTGAGTCCCGCGAGGACGACGAGCGAGACGTTGGGGTCGACCTCGCTCTGGCCGAGGAAACCGTACCGGACCCCGTTCACCATGTACACCATCGGGTTGAGGAGCGAGACGTCCCGCAGGAGCGGCGGGAGTTCGGCGAGCGAGTAGAAGACGCCGCCGAAGAACACCAGGGGGCGCACGATGAACTGGTTCATCATCGTGAGGTCGTCCCAGTCGTCGGCCCAGAGGCCCCCGACGATGCCGACGGAGGCGAAGAGGAACGTGATGACGAGGGCGAACGCGACGAGGTAGAGGGGGCGGGCGACCCCGACACTCGTGAACACCGCGCCGACGACAGCGATGAGGGCGCCGACGAGCAGTCCCCGGACGACCCCGGCGACGGTGTAGCCGGCGACCATCGTCGAGTACGACAGCGGCGAGGTGAGCGCCTCCTCGATGTAGCGGTTCCACCGGCCGTGGAAGATGGAGAAGGAGGCGTTCTCGAACGCGTTCGAGATGGCGCCGAGGACGACCAGGCCCGGGAGAATGAAGAGGATGTACGGGACGCCGTTGACCTCGTTGATGCGCTGGCCGAGGATGACGCCGAACACCGAGAAGTAGAGGACGTTCGTGATGAGCGGCGGCGCGAAGGTGTTCTTCGGGCGGCGGAGGAACCGTTCCACTTCGCGGCGGGCCACGGTCCGAAAGCCGACGCCCGAAACCCGAGAGACGAGCGCGAGGACGACAGAGAGGAGCGACATCTACTCGGTGCCTCCCGCGGGGATGGTCTCCTGCGAGTGAGTCATCTCGACGAACACCTCTTCGAGAGACGTCCGGGAGATGTCGAGGTCGACGATTTCGAACCCCTTCCGGTCGAGTTCGCGGAGCAGGTCCGGCGCGAGCAAGCCGCCCTGGTGGGCGGTGACCACGATGTCGGAGTCGACGAGTTCGACCGCCTCGACCTGCCCGTTGCCGGCGACGATGTCGGGCACCTCGGTCGGCGGGTTCCGCAGGGTGACGCGGACGCGGTCGGTGCCGCGGTTCATCAGTTCGTCCGGACTCGCGACTTCCACGATGCGCCCCTCGTCGAGGATGGCGACTTCGTCACAGAGGCGTTCGGCCTCCTCGATGTAGTGGGTGGTGAGGAGGATGGTCGTGCCGCGGTCGTTGAGTTCGGTGATGAGTTCCCAGAGGTCCCGTCGGAGTTGGACGTCGACGCCGGCGGTCGGTTCGTCGAGGATGAGCAGGTCGGGTTCGGTCACCAGCGCACGGGCGAGGACGAACCGCCGCTTCATTCCCCCGGAGAGCCAGTTGAAGCGGGTGTCGCGCTTCTCCCAGATGCCGACCTGCTTCAGAGCCTCCTCGGCGCGTTCTCGGGCCTCGGAGCGCGGAATCCCGTGGTAGCCCGCCTTGTGCGTGAGAATCTGTCGAATGGGGAAGAACTGGTCGACGTTGAACTCCTGTGGGGCGAGTCCGATGCAGTCGCGCGCCGCCTGGTAGTCGGCCTCGACGTCGTGGCCGAAGACGCTCGCGCGGCCACCGGTCTTGCGGACGAGACCCACGAGGATGTTGATGAACGTCGTCTTCCCGGCGCCGTTCGGACCGAGGAGACCGAAGAAGGAACCCTCCGGGACGGTCAGGTCGACGCCGTTCAGCGCCTTCACGTCGCCGTACTCCTTCTGGAGGTTCTCGACTTCGATGGCGGATGTCACTATGGTTCGAACCCGGGCGCGAGGAGGATTAAGGCCGACGACATCGCCTCGTGAGTGTGCCGCGTCAGCGTGTGTCTTCCGGTGTGTACCGACTGGAGCGAACGGAGCGTGTGCGTGACTGAATCCTTCCCGTGAGTGACGCTGCTACACGACTGTACGATTCATTTACACTACGGACGGTGGCTGTTCGGCCGGACCGAGACGGGAACGTCCAGAACCCCGACGCTAGTCGGTGTGTAACTCACCACCCCGCCGGAAGTGTGATAGACAATGACAAACATTTATACGCCTAAAATTAGACTGCACGATACAATATCATTATAGAATATTATCATTATGAATCATAAACTTTATCTCTCAGATTCGAGTGTGCCTCAGTGCCGATGGTGACAGTACACGTATCCGGAGCACGCCGCCGCCCGACGACCGAATCGACGTACCCACCGACACCGCCGACACCTCTCTAAGATGAGCACGAACCCGGACACGACCCGACGCACCGACGCCCGAACCAACCGCGAAGAACTCGAGACCGAAGCGCCGCTCTGCCCCGACCTGGGCCCGAGCGGGACTGATTCTACCGCGAGACTCCAGCGCGAACTGCGGACGGTGCGCGAGCAACTCGACCGTATCGAACGCCGCCTGGAGGCCGACCGATGAGCGACGCGCCCCTCGAGCCGACCGAGATGGACTCGGACACGTTCACCCGCGACGTCGACAACCCGATGGCGCGTGAGTTCCGTCGGCGACTCGACGAACAGACGTACGTCTTCGCCCCCGGCCTCTACCACGCGCTCGACGCCCGCCTCGCCGAGATGACGGGCCACGACGCCGCGTACATGTCCGGCTATTCGACCGTCCTCGGCCAGTTCGGTTTCCCCGACCTGGAGATGGTGACGATGACCGAGATGGTCGAGAACGCCAAGCGCATCGTCGAGGCGTGTAACATTCCCGTGATTGCGGACTGTGACACGGGCTACGGTGGCGTCCACAACGTCCGCCGGGCCGTGCGCGAGTACGAGAAGGCCGGCGTCGCCGCGGTCCACATCGAGGACCAGACCTCGCCCAAGCGCTGTGGGCACATCGCGGGCAAGCAGATCGTCTCCCGCGAGGAAGCCCGCTCGCGCTTCGAGGCCGCCGTCGACGCCAAGCAGTCAGAGGACACGGTCATCATCGCCCGGACGGACGCGTACGGGTCGGCGAACGGCGACTGGGAGGAACATCTCGAGAGAGGGAGACTGTACGCCGACGCCGGGGTGGACCTCGTCTGGCCGGAGATGCCCGACCCCTCGCGCGAGGACGCCATCGGCTACGCCGAGACCATCCACGAGACGCACCCGGACCTCGACCTCGCGTTCAACTACTCGTCGTCGTTCGCGTGGTCACAGGAGGAAGACCCACTCACCTTCCAGGAACTGGGTGAGATGGGCTACAAGTACATCTTCATCACGCTGTTCGGGCTGCACTCGGGGGCGCACGCGGTCTACGAGGACTTCAAGCGCCTGGCCGAGGACGCCGAAGAGGCGCAGTTCGACCTCGAGGGCCGCTACCTCGACCACCCGACGGAGTCCCACCACGAACTCTCGTTCGTCTCGCGCTACCAGGACATCGAGATGGAGTTCGACCCGCTGGCTCGCGAGCGTATCGAGGGATCGGAGGGCTTCTCGGAGGACGAGACCGACCCCCTGACCAGCGGGGAGGAGACCGAACCGGTGCCCAGCGAGAGCGACGATGACTGAGGAGGTGACGCTCCGCCGGTCGCAACTCGCCACGCCCGGCAGCGACCCGAAGATGATCGCACGCGCCCCCGGGTCGGGTGCGGACGAGGCGTTCCTCGACCTCGAAGACAGCGTCGCCCCCTCCGAGAAGGTGGCCGCGCGCGACAACGTCGTCGAGGGACTCACGGAGTACGACTGGTCGGAGACGAAGCCCTGCTTCCGGATGAACGGCGTCGAGACCGAGTGGTGGTACGAGGACGTCATCCGCGTCGTGGGAGAGGCGGGCGAGTATCTCGACACCATCATGGTCCCGATGTGTCACGACGCCTCGTACGTCCAGACCGTCGACGACCTCCTCACACAGGTCGAACACAACGCCGGCCTCCAGGAAGGAGAGATCGGACTCCAGTGTCAGATCGAGTCCGCCGCCGGGATGACCAACGTGACCGAAATCGCCCGCGCCTCCGACCGCATCGAGTCGCTGGTGTTCGGTCCCGGCGACTACACCGCGAGCGTCGGTGCCGCCGGCCTCACCATCGGCTCCGGCGAGGGCTACCCGGGCCACTACTGGCACTACCAGCTCGCCCGCATCGCTCACGCCGCCAAGGCCGAAGGGTTACAGGTGATCGACGGGCCCTACGCTGACATCAAGGACGTCGACGGCTTCCGCGACTCCTGCCGGCACGCATCGCTGCTCGGCTGTGACGGGAAGTGGGCCATCCACCCCAACCAGATCGAACCCGCCAACGAGGTGTTCGCCCCCTCGCCCGAGGAGGCCGAGCGCGCCGAGCGCATCGTCACCGAGTACGAAGCGGCGATGGAGGCGGGGAAGGGAGCGGTGAGCGTCGACGGCGAGATGGTCGACGAGGCGACGAACAAGATGGCACAGCGCATCGTCGCCCGCGCGCGGCAGGCAGGCGTCCTATCGGAAGGGGCGAGCGCGGACTGAGACTGTCGGCTGGGGCCGACGGACCTCCCCGCGCTGTTTCGCCCTCGTTCGACCCGTCCGTCGTGGCCTCGTGCCGAGCGGACGCGGGCGAGTGTCGACGGTCCGGTCAGGCGTCACCCCGGCCGTCGTTCCGACCGTTCCCCTTTCCGTCCCCGTTTCCGCCAGCGCCCTCACCGCCGTTCGCGTTCCCGCGGACCACCTCGAACGGCCGCATCATCTGGTGGTCCTCGTGTTCGAGGACGTGACAGTGCCACGGGTACTGCCCGGGGAAGTCGCCGAACTTGACGAGGATGCGGACCGTCTCGCCGGGGTTGACCCGGACGGTGTCCTTGCCCACGCGCTCGTTCGGCGCGGGGGCCTCGGTACCGTCGGGGCCGCGGCCGAGTACCTTGAACCGCACCAGGTGGATGTGGAGCGGGTGGGTGTGCATGGTCGTGTTCTCGACTTCCCACACCTCGGTCGACCCGAGTTGCGGGTCGACCTGCGTCTCCGCGTGGAACCCCCGGTCGTTCAGGAGGTGCTTCGCCAGGCCGTACTCGTCCCGGGTCATCGTCATCGTCATCTGCCGGGTCGTCCGTGCGGCGTCCCTCGTCGGCCCGGTGTCCGACGGGAGGGTGAGCGTCGCCGGGTCCGCGCTGTCGTCCGTCACTGGCCCGGTGGGCTCTCTGACCCGGATCTGGAACAGTTCGTCGAGTGTCGGGCCGGACCCGCCGTGTCCGTCGTCGCCGCTCTCCTCGTGGCCGCCGCCCCCCTCCGCGTGACTGCCACCGGCGAAGGGGAACTCGGCGTGGTTCGTGACCGTGAACGTCTCGCCGGCGTGGTCCGAGAAGTCGACGACGACGTCGCCTCGTTCGAACGGGGCGACCACCAGCGACTCCAGGTCTCCGTTCGGGCCGATGGGGACGACACGGTCGAGGAACCCGTGGCCGGCCGCGAACTGGTGGAACGTCGGGACGCTGTCCGCGTCGTCACTCTCGTTCTCCAGTCGCATGGCGTACGTGCGGCCGTTGGAGGTGTTGAGCAACCGGAGGCGGTAGCGTCGGGGTTCGACCTCCAGATAGGGCCACACGGCCCCGTTGACGACGGCCGTGTCGCCGGCGACGTTCGGGACGAACGAGTCCGGGTAGTGCAGCGACCCGTCCGGTTCGAACGACCGGTCGTGGAGCATGAGCGGGACGTCGTACTCGCCGCTCGGCAGTCCGAGTCGCTCCTCGCGCGAACTCGTGATGAAGTAGAAGCCGTTCAGGCCGGCGTAGTTGTTGAG